>CAZQLC010000096.1:0-1689 GCA_964594025.1 uncultured Methanosarcinales archaeon | reverse complement strand
CTTTAAATCTGGGTTTTGGGAATATGGTTTTTGTTTTATTTTCTGCTTTGATAATTGTAGGAATAAGTTTCTTTATTCATGTATCAATGCAGAAGGCATTTTCTGTTTTGAGAGGGTATATTGCAACATATAAATACTGGATTACAGGTTTGTTGTTCTCATTGATTATAACTTTTGTAAGCATGGGCTCACTGCCTTTGGTTTTACCAGGGGTTATTGAAATAGATATTATTGAAAGATTAAGGCTCGGCAAATACCCCTACGGCATCAACTACGAGGAGCTTGCTTTTATTTCCTTTATGGGGCCATTATCAAACATATTTATTGCTTTTTTACTTAAGCCTATATATATAATAACCAGTTCCTCTCTGATAAAATATGCTATAATCATAAACCTGCTTATTGCGGTTTTTACATTACTTCCTGTGCCTCATAATGCAGGGCTGAACATATTCATGAACTCAAGACTGCTCTTTTATATCTCCTTTTTCACAGTATTGTTTTATTCTGTGTTGATTTGGTATGGGAATATATGGGCATTATTCGGGGCATTTTCCCTTTCAGTTATAGTATCTTTCTTTTTATATTCAAAGACAAGATAATCCAAAATATTTATATAATATCCTGATTATATCTAATTAAAATGGGCTTTGATCTTTCAAGAGACTGGGTTGAGTACCTTTCTTTGTTTTTATTATTTCTTGGTTTATTGTTTTCTCTGATAATCACAAACCCCATTTTTAAGATGGTTATTATTTTTCTTGCAGGAATCATGCTGATGAACTTTGCTTATATCAACAGAAAAGAGAAAAAAGTCCCTTTTTATCTTGTCCTTATATTCTTTGTTTTTGGCTTTATAATCTTTTCATATAAATTCAACAGGTTTATTTTGGTTATGGATTTTATTGTCTCTTTAATCATAGGAAATTATTTTATTAAGTATCTGGAATCAAAAAAATTTGAGCCTTTAAAGAGATTTTCCGGTTTTGAGTTGTTGTTCTCTAAAAAGAAATAATGGCAAAAATAATTTTCAGACGGGTTTTACACGGGAAAAACAATAAAATTTATAAATATCCTCTATATTATATTATTATATTGCCTATAAATTCTATCAATAGGTAAATTACGGGGTGAAATAAAATGGCAGAAAAAGTAGCAAAAGTAGGCGTAAAAAAAGAAAGAGGATATCTGTATTTTGTAGATAAACAAGGAGATGTTTCCAGAGCTACAATGGCAAGAGGAAGAAAAGCAAAGAAAGGAACTGAGAAAGTAGCAAAATCAGGAGTTAAGAAACAATCTGGTTACTTGTATTTTGTAGATAAACAAGGAGATGTTTCCAGAGCAAAGATGGCAAGAGGAAGAAAGTAAATTCCTCTCTTTTTTCTTTTTTTATTTCTTTTTTTTCACAAGACAACTATACAAAAGATATTTATAAAAGGCTGTTTCTTTTATTATAGATAATGATAAAAAATTTCAAGCCCCGGTTATATCAGGAGACTATATTCGGGAGCTGTATAAAATATAATACTCTGGTTGTATTGCCTACAGGATTGGGCAAGACAAATATATTTCTAATGGCTGCTGCTCATAGGCTGGATGTTTATCCAAACTCAAGGATTTTGCTATTAGGCCCTACAAAGCCTTTAATAGATCAGTATTATTATGTTTTCAAGAAACATTTCAAGGTTG
>CAZQLC010000095.1:0-1778 GCA_964594025.1 uncultured Methanosarcinales archaeon | reverse complement strand
CTTTCCTCCTTTATTATTTTAAAAGGCTCAAGTAAATGTTTTCTGTCTTTAGTTTCCAATATATATGCTCCTATTAATAATAAAAATATTCCTGAGATTTCAAAAACACTTAATTTTTCACCCAGAAAAACAAAAGCCAGAACAGCAGTCAGTCCGGGACCCAGTATTACTAATGGAGAAACAGAGCTTACTTCCATATGCCTTATTGCTTTTATAATAAGTAAAAAAGCCACAGCTGCCATAATGCTTGATAAAAGCATATATAATAAAGGCCTTAATGTCAGGCCAGAGAAATCCGCAAATAAGAAAAAAGGCAAAGCCAAAACCATATTAAATAAAGCCAGAACAGCAGAAAACTCCATTGCATGTTCCTTAAACAAAACTTTTTTCTCTATTATTGTGCTGAAAGATACTAATATAGCAGTTATTAATATATAAATAAGCCATAACATAATATTTTAACTGAAGAAAAATATTTAAAAATGTTCCTGTTTCTTCTTGTTTATTGCTGATATAATTTTTATTCTTTCAACAATAAAACCTGGGTATGGGGAATTCCTTTGATTCTTATTATATTATTTTTATTTATAATCTTTTTTTTCATGCAGAAGTCAATTGACTCTTCACCCACTATGTTTAACATATCTGTTTCTTCAAGCATCTTTTCTATTTCTTTTTCAGTTTTTTCATTCCCTTTATAGAATCCTGAGCTTAAATCCAGCTGAAGCCCTTTTTCAGAATATTTTTTTCCCAGAAGGTTTTTGTCTGCAATGGCTAAGACAGTCTTTTCCTGGAAATGATGTTTTTTTACTAATATCATTTTATATAAATTAATTTATTTTTTTATAGCTCATGATTATATAGAACGTCCTGTGGTGTGCCTTGCGCCGCATGCATGGCATTTCACAAAGATAATCCCTTCTTTTTTCATCAGCTCAGTATCAGGCTTGCCGCACTCCTTGCAGATTACAAAGTCTCCGGCATATTGCCCTATCTTCTGGTTTATCTTTTTTGCAGAGATTTTGCTTCCGAATATAACAACCCCTTTTATCAGTTCCCCGGGGCTTGCAAGCTCTTTCTGGACATATTTTAACAGATGCTCAGGCTTTCTTCCCAGAGTATCTGCAATTTTTGAGAAATTGGCAATTATAGTCTTGTTTCCCTGGATATGCCCTTTAACCCCTGGTATCTCAAACCTCTCTTTATGGCTTAGGGTTTCAGGAAGCTCTTTCTTCCCTTCATCCAGCATTTTCTTGTATTCCTTTGAATCCATTTTATCTAATGGAAAATGATTTTATATTTAAAGATAGCGATAAATCCTTTTTCTGTGCCCATAAAAAACAGGATTTTCAAATAAATGCCTTAAAAAAACTATTAGGATATATATAATAAAAAACAATTATGTTTATATATGCCTGAATTTTTCTGTTTATTACAGACAAAAATAAAAACTATATCTTAATGTTTATCAAAAAAGAGCTGTGAATCAATATAATAATGGAGTTATAATATGGTTGATAAAATAAAGAAAAGAGATGGAAGGATTGTTAATTTTGACAAGGAAAAGATAACAAGTGCAATATTCAAGGCAGCCAAGGCAGTAGGGGGAGAGGACAGGAAGCTTTCTGAAGAGCTGGCTCTTGAGGTTGCAGATTTAATAAATGAAAGATTTAAAGATAAACTTCCTTCTGTTGAAGAAGTTCAGGATATAGTTGAAAAGGTTCTTATTGAGGAAGGGCACGCCAAAACATCCAAGGCATATATACTTTACAGGGAGC
>CAZQLC010000094.1:0-1892 GCA_964594025.1 uncultured Methanosarcinales archaeon | reverse complement strand
GGATAGCGGGGAAAGGATTCAAATGAAGTTTTTGGGAAAAACTTCACTAAAACCAAGGGTTTCCTCACTTCGTTCGTCAATCCCTTAAAGACTTCTTAATTCGACCGAAGGTCGAACTTATTTTCCGGTCCTATCACTTACAAAAATCCTGAATGGATTTTTGAAGTTCAGAAATCTTCGATTTCTGTAACTTTGCACGAAGTGGAAAGGGATAGCGGGGAAAGGATTTGAACCTCCGACCTAAGGGTTATGAGCCCTCCGGGCACTCCTGACTGCCCCACCCCGCTGTTTATAAGACTAAGAAAAATTACTCATTTTTAAATTTTGTGTTAATTATTTATAATTGATGATTATTACAAATACGGAATAATGTGCGCAAACATTCATTCCTTTTTTCATGAAGTATTTGATGTGGGTGGTCAGGCATGTATGTTTTTAAATATCTTGTTTCAATTAATTCTCCGTTATTATATAAAAAACCATAAAAACCTATATCACTGCTTAGTCTTTCATAATCTATCTTTGCTTCTATCTTACGTAATTCTCCATCCATAAGATATCTTAAGGAGTCTCTCTTAAAACCATGTTTTTTTGCATTTATATAAATAATTTTAGGGTCTTCTATTTTCTTATCAGAAATTTCTGTTATGTCAAATTTTTTTATTCGAAAATATTTATTATCTTTCCTGAATTCCTTCAATTTATTTTTTAGTCCGAATATTTTGGCAAATTTAATTGCTTTTTTTGTAATTTCTTCTGCAAGAAAAAATAAATCTTCTTTTTCCATGTATCTTATGGACCTTTCAAACATTTCAATATTATGTTCAATTATTTTTTCTCTGTCAGGAGAAATTGTTATAAATTTGAAATTATTTATTATAGAATCTCTGGCATGATAACCAGCAACACAATAAAACTTTTTTTGCTCATATTTCCTTATAATATCATCTAAAGCTTTTTTACCTTCTTCCAGAAGACTTTTTCTTGATGAGAACTTTTTTATCTCAGTAATCATCTCTTTTTCTTTCATATAATTTATTGCTTCAATATAGTATTTTCTGCATACTTTAGAATAACCTTCATAATTCGCATCATCTCCTTGATAAATAAGAAGTTTAAGAAATTGGCCCTTTTGTTCCTTTTCCAGATTTTCTTTATTATATAATAGTTTTTCTAATTCTTTTTCCAGTTCTCTTTCATGATTTGATCTTTTTTCCAAATTGTTATGGCTTTTGGTTTCCATTTTATGCTGTTTTAGTTATTTATTCATTATGCCAGTAAATAATCCCCTCTTTCGGAGTTTCTTTAAAGCAAAGTACCTTATTTTTTAGTTTATATTTAATAAATCCATCTTCAAACTCAATATGCACATCTTTTGATAATTCTTCTTTATTTTCTTTCAGATATTTTTCTAAAAAACATACTATATTATAATTATACAAGATTGCAGCCTCTAGTTTCTCATTTAGTGTATCTCCTTCCAGTTTTTTTATTATCTCATCTGTCAGTTTTTTCTTTTCCATTTTCAAGTCATAAATAAACTATATTCTCTTATATATATGTATAAAAATATATAAAATTATCGTTTGTTATTCACTTTAAAGTTTAGATTTGTATTTTTTTCAGGAAATTCCCATAATTTTTGATTTTATTGTCAAACTTGCGAAATTCTCTGCTAAAGGCTTATTAAAAAGATTTGCCTGTATTTATAAATAATAATCAGGGGGATAAAAATGAATGATAAACTGTCAGATATTGAAGAAAGACTGAATAAAATTAGAAAAGATGATGGGGAAATCAAATATAAAAAAAATTCACCAGTAAAAAGGTTTTTCGGGAAGTTATTTTTATATAGTGCACTTTTTGGTGGAATAGCCTATTTAGGCGATATG
>CAZQLC010000093.1:0-1971 GCA_964594025.1 uncultured Methanosarcinales archaeon | reverse complement strand
ATGATGCAAGAGATAAAATAATTCTGAAAATATTATATGAAACAGGCTGCAGCCTGAATGAGCTGGTGAATATTAAAATAAACGACATTAACAAAGCCATTAAAATAAAAAACAGAAAGATAAAGATTTCAAAAGAACTATTAAGATCAATCAAAAAATACTCAAAAAACAAAAAAACAAATGATTTCCTGTTCAGTTCAAGGGAAAACCACAAGATAAGCAAAAGAAGAATACAGCAGATATTAAATAAACATTCCGGAAGAATTCTGAAAAAAAACATTACTCCGAATACATTAAGAGCCACTCATATTATTCATGATTTTCTCGACCGGAAACCAATAAAACAAATAGAAACTGAAGTAGGGATAAAGAACATACAGCCTTATATATATGCATTTTTCAGGACAAGATGATGATAAGACAAAAAAAGAGGATAAGGGAAGCAATAAATGAATTAAATATAAGGCTAAAACAGATAAAAGACCATAAGAGGGATATAAATGATTTTGTGAATGAGACCAATAAAAGATATGAGCTGAAAGAGATTACAGAAGAAGAAAAATCAGAGATAATAAAAAAAGGATTAGACAGTAAGACAGAAGAGCAGTGGTTAAAATATTATGATAAAAAATACAATGAAACATTAAGATTAAAGCAAAAATATGAAAATTATTATGAAGAATTAAGAAAAAATATTAACACCAGAATAAAAAAGATTTCTGCCGTTGCATTAATTATCCTGTTTTTTGCAGGCTTTTTAATATTCCATAATATTGATTTCAGTATATCTCCCAGGAATACAGAGATAATAAACATATCATTCACAGAAAACAGCTTTAACATAAATAATAACTACGGGGATAAAATAGATTTTTCTTACACAGGAAACAAAACAGGAGAAATAGAGATTAAGCCGGAAAGAAGCATAATCAGTAAACTAAAACTCATTGAATTAAAAGACGGGGGTTCTTTGGCATTAGACAGCCTGGATAAAATAGAATTCTACAACCAAAAATCCCTTCAGGCCTATGCCATTGACCCCACAAGATTAAATTTTACAAAAGCAGTCATTACAGCAAAAGCAAAAGGCAACACATTATACAAATGTAAAGACTGGAATTTCACAGAGCAAAAATGCTATGGTGAATGGAAAAAAATTAAAGACATAAAGCCCGGAGAAGATTACAGCATTAATTTAACTCCTGAAGACCCTGCTTATGCAGAGATCCTGATAACAAAAGCACTGCATCTTGATGAAAACCGGGAAATTATAGAAGATATTTATGATGAAGTAAAAGCAAGGGATTATGTTTACAAAGAGATTCCTGCAGGGCATTATGCAAGAATTACATTTGAGAAAAACCTAACCAATAACAATGATATAACCATCTATGCAAGAAGCAATAACTCAGGAAATGTTGAAGTTTATGAAAAAGATTCAGACATAAAAATCGCCGATTTCGGAACAATTTCTGAGGATAATAAATATAAGATATTCCTGAAAAACCTGCAGGGAATACAGGATACATTTGATTTGAGAATCACAGGAAATCCTGTTGAGTTTGACTATATTGTTGACCCCCCATGGGCAAATAATTCCTTTGAGAGGTGCAGGAATATAACAATAACAAGCATAGCTTCCTCAGCATTAACAGATTTCCCTGCTTACATAAACCTTACACATGATAATGACATGCTTTCAGATTATTCTGATATAAGGTTTTACAACACTTCCTGTGATAATGGGGGAACACAATTAGACTATGAAATAGAAAACTACACTTCAAATAATGCACATGTCTGGGTAAGAATACCCTCACTCCCTGCAGCAGGAACAACAATCTCTGTTTACTACAAGAACAATACAGGAATAACTTCAGGTGAAAACCCAACAGGTGTCTGGGATGGTGATTATATGATGGTACAGCACTTACAGGAAACAGACATAGACGGAGGAACAGGAGACATCAA
>CAZQLC010000092.1:0-2006 GCA_964594025.1 uncultured Methanosarcinales archaeon | reverse complement strand
TAAGGCTGTTTATCTGTATGTTAAGAGTTATAGGTATTGTTGATGATTATATTGATGAGTCTGACTGGCAAGTAAGGGAAAACAGTAATATGACTTTTTCTTTACAGGGATTAAATGTCCATATAACAAGCAAGGTGATTTCAAACTACTGGCTTAACAGCATATATCCTGTGGATATAAAGGAAGCGCATAAGAAAGGGGATTTTCACATTCATGACCTTGGAACATTAGGCCCTTATTGTGTGGGCTGGGATTTAAAAGATATATTAATTTCAGGTTTTAAAGGTGTAAGAGGCAAAATAGAATCAAAGCCTGCAAAGCATTTTGATGTTATGCTGCTGCAGGTTGTTAATTTCTTATATACATTACAAGGGGAAGCAGCAGGCGCCCAGGCATTGTCTAATTTTGATACATTAATTTCTCCTTTCATAAGGTATGACAATCTGGATTATAAAGGGGTAAAACAGGCAATACAGAAATTTCTTTTTAATATGAATGTGCCTACAAGAGTAGGCTTCCAGACACCTTTTACAAATATTACCCTTGACTTAAAATGCCCCGGATTCATGAAAAATGAATCTGTGATTATCGGAGGGGAAGTCATGAATGAGACTTACGGGGAGTTTCAGGATGAGATGGACATGTTCAACAATGCACTGGCAGAAGTCATCATGGCAGGGGATGCAAAAGGCAGGCCTTTCACTTTCCCCATACCAACATACAATATAACAAAAGATTTTGAATGGGACAATAAAAATTATGAAAAGATATGGGAAATGACCTCGAAATACGGCATACCTTATTTTTCTAATTTCATCAATTCAGATATGAAGCCTGATGATGTAAGGAGCATGTGCTGTAGGCTTCGCATAGACAACAGGGAGCTGAAAAAAAGAGGGGGAGGCTTATTCGGCTCAAACCCATTGACAGGCTCTATAGGTGTTGTAACAATAAACATGCCCAGAATAGGACATTTATCAAAAAATGAAGATGATTTTTTTACCAGGCTGGGAAATCTTATGGATATAGCAAAACAAAGCCTGATTATAAAAAGAGAGATTCTTGAGACTTATACTGAAAGAGGGCTGTATCCTTACAGCAAGTATTACCTGAGAAATATAAAAAAAGGAGAGGGGAAATACTGGAAGAACCATTTCTCAACCATAGGTCTGGTAGGAATGAATGAGGCTGTTTACAGTCTTTTCGGCAAGACAACAGGAGATGAAGAAGGGAAAACATTTGCAGAGAAAACCCTTATGTTTATGAGGAAAAAACTGGCGGATTACCAGCAGGAGACAGGGTCTATATTTAATTTAGAGGCTACTCCTGCAGAAGGGACATCATACAGGCTGGCAAGGCTGGACAGGGCCAAATATCCTGATATAAAATTCTACAACCAGGATAAAAAAGGAAAAGAGGTTGAGCCTTATTACACCAATAGCTCACAGCTCCCTGTTGATTTTTCAGATGACTTTTTCGAGGCTTTGGAGCTTCAGGATAGTCTGCAGACAAAATACACAGGGGGAACAGTTATCCATGGGTTTATAGGGGAGAGCCCTGACCCTGAAATAACAAAGAAGCTTGTAAGAAAAATAGCACAGAACTTCCATCTGCCTTATTATTCAATAACACCGACATTCAGCATATGCCCTCAGCATGGCTATCTTTCAGGAAAGCATGGAGTCTGTGACAAATGCGGAAGTAAATGCGAGATATGGTCGCGGTCAGTAGGGTATTTGAGGCCTGTTGAGCAGTGGCATGACGGCAAGCAGGAGGAGTTTAAAGAAAGAAAAACCTTTGATAAGCAGTTAAAATCAACGGAAATCAAACCCCAGACTGTTGAAACAGTTTAAGGGTTTTGGTGAATGTTTTTTCTTAAATGGTTAATTTAATATATAATATTCATTTTTTTTAATTATATAAAAGGTGCTTAAATGAAAATAGGGGGAATACAGAAGCATACACTGATAGATTACCCTGGCCATATATCTGTGATAATCTTCACA
>CAZQLC010000091.1:0-2136 GCA_964594025.1 uncultured Methanosarcinales archaeon | reverse complement strand
AAAGGATATTTAACTCTGGAATTAGTCCGAAAAGGAGACAATTCAAATTCATCAGATTTTGGCTTTGATTTCTCATAATCAGAATCAGAAGTCTTCATATCAAAAACTCTAACAGATTGTTGCAATCTCTTTGTTTTTGGCTGATAATAAGCTAAAAAAGAATCATCTGTATGCCTCAATACAAAATCTTCAAGATTTCTTAAATCTATGAGTTTATGCATATTTAATTTAGTGCCCTCTTCCAGGCATTTATTGTTTTGTGGTTTTTTATGGCTATCCACATACCTGACAAAATAATCTATACCATTTTTATAGAATATAGGAACAGATAAAACACCATTCAAATCATCTTTTGTTAATTCTTCTTTAAAATCATTAACAGATGGCTTGTATCCAAAAGAATAAATATGAACATCTTTTCCATTATTTAGATTTAAATAAATATTCTCATTTTTTTTATCTTTATTCATGGTTGAAATATCATCCCTTCTATCTAACAATTTAAGAACGTAATCAATCATTTCTTTTTTTTGTTCATCATTAATTGAACATTTGGCCATTTTATACTATATATGATTATATATTTATAAATATTTCGTTTTTTAACCACTATTTAGTAATTAAATGTAAATCTTTAGAAGGGTCTAAATTTGAATATAGTGAATTACTTGAAGAAGGTTTTTGAAAAACTTCTATGGTGCTGGGATCAAAATTTTCTAAAATATATCCTTTATTAGATTTACCTAATTTATAAACTAAAAAGTTATCATCTCTAAAAGTTATATTATCATCTATGTGGCTATCTCCTTTAAACTTGATGCCGTACAAACACACATATTCTTCTATAATCTCTTTTAATTTATCTTTAGCTGAAAAATATTGTTTTACTATAAGTCTTTTATTATCAACTTCTTCAACAAATTTTATTTTGAACAGCAAATCAGAAGATATTGTAACTCTATCCACTGCTCTTAAAAAAGGATTCATATTGGGATATTTTATACCTTTACTAATACCATATTTTTTTGCTCTCTCTGCTTTAGCTATTAATTCTTCTATTTTTTTGTTTGTATTTCCTGAGATTAAAGCGCTTTTATTTTTTCTTTTAAAACGAACATAAGAATTAAAAGAAGCTTCCTGTTTTTTTAGAATAGATTTTACATATCTTTCATAATCTTGCTGACTAAGTACTGTGAACATTTTACATTAGAAAACAATTATATTATATAAGCTTTACTACTCCAGAATAAATTAATCTGCTGCGAATAAATTAGAATCATTAACCTTGAACCATTTCAGTCTTGCGCCTGCATCTAACCAGGCATGTGCATAATTCAAAGCCCCGAAAGCCCTGACATAATCCCCTTTTTCTTTGAAATAGATTGCGTCCTTATAATATCTCTGGGCCATATCAAGAAAGTCATGGGCCTCTTTTTTGTTTATTATCTCGCTGTTTTCTACTTTTTCTAAGGCCCTTTTAGTAACATCAAAATACTTATTCAGTGTTTCTTCGGTTATTTTATCATCCATTTTTCATTATAAAATACAAAACTATAAAAAATTAACTGTATTCCTGATTAAAATGGATAATTATTATGATGAAACATCTGAAGGATATGAAGAGCTGCATAAAAAAGAGCAGCTGAATAAGATAAAGATTATTCTGGATAATTTAAAGATAGATAAAACAGACAGGTTGTTGGATATTGGCTGCGGAATGGGGTTTATGTTTGATTTTACAGAATGTGATTTAACAGGTATAGATCCAAGTAAAAACCTGATTGAGAAAAGCAGGCATAAAGATAAAATTCTATTAGGAAAAGCTGAAAAACTTCCTTTTAAAGACAATGAGTTTGATATTATAGTATCAATAACTGCAATACATAACTTTGACAATATTGAAAAAGCTTTAAAGGAAATGAAAAGGGTTTTAAGAGATAAAGGAAAGATTGCAATAACTGTCCTAAAGAAAAGCAAGAAAAGCAATGACATAGAAAAACTACTGAACAAATATTTTAAGATAAATACAGTCATAGATGAGGGAATGGATTTGGTTTATTTTGGAGAAGTGGGGAAGGTTAGCCAAAATTTTCTTACTGCCTCCTCCGTCGGTAAACCTCGAATCCTTTAGATAGG
>CAZQLC010000090.1:0-2242 GCA_964594025.1 uncultured Methanosarcinales archaeon | reverse complement strand
GTCCTTTGCAATTAAACTTAAACTCTTAAAATCATCAAAAGATATCTGCTCTTCAGATTTTTTATCCTCAAAACCTTCTGCAAAAACCTTTTCTCCGGGAGAAGCATTCTCGGGTGTTAATAATCCTAAATTATCACCTTTCAGGGCTGCAAGAATCATTGCTTCACTTCTTTCACCCCTTAAATCAGCAGGCTCAAGATTAACTACAAAAACAAAATTATTGCCTTCAAGTTCTTCTTTTTTATAATATTTTTTTAATCCTGCCACAGACTGCCTTTCCTCACTACCCATATTAACTTTAAGGACATAAAGCTTATCTGCATTCGGATGGTCTTTTACTTCAACAATCTTGCCCACTTTCAGATTTAATTTCTGTAAATTTTCATCTGCCATGTTTTTCCCTCCTTTTTTGTTTCCGCTGAATTTCTTCCTGAATTTTTCAAGCTCGTCATCTTCAAGCTTTTTGAACAATGGTTTTGGCTTTTTTATAACGGTTCCTTTTTTTACAGGCTTTAATAAATCATCCCATTTTATATTTTTAAGCCTGAAATAATCAAAAACCTTCTCTGAAGTCCGGGGCATAAAGGGGTACAGCAATATTGCAATATCCTTGATTAAAGCTGCCAGGTTTGCAAGTGCATTATCAGATTTTTTCCTGTCTTTTTTTATAGCCTCCCACGGCTTCTGCTCCTGGAAATACTGGTTCCCTTTTTTTCCCAATATTAATATCTTATTAAGGGCTTTTCTTATTTCTTTTTCCCCAATCAGCCTAGTCACTTCATCAACATCCTTTTTATAATCAAGCCTCTTTTTTATCCCGGGAATCTTTGAATCATAGAATTTATCTATAAAAAATAATGTCCTGTGGATAAGATTCCCTATATTTGAAACCAATTCCTTATTTATTTTCTCCTGAAAATCATCCCATGTAAACTGAGTGTCTGTTTTCTCAGGCCTCTGCTTCATTAGGTAATATCTCCATATATCCGCATCTATGCCTGTTTTCATTGCATCATCTGCAAAAACACCCTGGTTTCGTGATTTTGAAAACTTGCCTGTTTCATAATTAAGGTATTCATTCACAGATATAGAATCCAGCAGGGTCCATTTTTCCTTTGTCCCAATTAAAAATGAGGGAAATAAGATTGTATGAAACGGAATATTATCTTTGCCCATGAACTGAACTAGTTTTACCTTTTCTGGATTTTTCCACCATTTTTCCCAGTCTTTTTTATGCTCTGCTGTTATGCTTATATATCCTATAGGTGCATCAAACCATGAATAAAAGACCTTTTTTTCATAACCTTTTTTCGGAACATTTATTCCCCATTTAATGTCCCTTGTTATTGCCCTTTCCCTTAAACCTTTCTTAAGCCATGCTTCTGTCATGGTTCTTGCATTGTCAGTCCAGTTTTTCTTTTTGGAATCAATCCATTTCTTAAGCTCAGGCTGTATTTTTGGAAGGTCCATAAAAAGATGCATTGTTTTCTTTATTATTGGCTTATTTCCACAGAGTTTGCATCTTGGTTTTAAAAGCTCTCGGGAATCAAGAAGCATACCACAGTTGTCGCACTGGTCTCCTCTTGCTTCTTCATAACCACATTTAGGGCATGTTCCCTCAACATACCTGTCTGAAAGAAACATTTTGCATTTATCACAATAGGTCTGCTCAACCTCTTTTTCTTTTATATAGCCTTTTTCATCAAGCTTTTTGAATATATTAACAGTTATTTCCTTATTTTTTCCTGAAGATGTCCTGCCGAAACAGTCAGGCTTTATTTCAAACCAGTCATAAACCTTTTTATGTATCTTAAAATATTTATCAACAAGCTGCTTTGGTGTCAATCCCTCCTCTTTTGCCTTTACTTCTGCTGTTGTGCCGTGCTCATCTGTCCCAAGAACATAAATCATATTCTCATTTCTCAGCCTGAGAAACCTTGAATAGACATCTGCACTGATAATACAGATAAGGGTTCCAAGATGAGGAACATTATTTACATAGGGCAAAGCACTTGTAACAATAATCCTTTTTTTGTCTGCTTTTTTTGTTCTGAAATTAATCACCCCAGCATCTAATCGAGATAAATTTAATATAAAATCTTTTATTTATAAAACTTACTTAAAATAACACAGGTTGCGTTGAAAAAATGCGTCTGTGCCATGAATGCCTTTGATTGTTTTTGGCAATCATGGCATGGCCAGACGAAGCTTACCATGTTCCCACAGTTTAGTGTGTGGTTGT
>CAZQLC010000089.1:0-2304 GCA_964594025.1 uncultured Methanosarcinales archaeon | reverse complement strand
TTCTAATCTCGTATTAGATTTCTCGAATGGATTGAATATTATCTATGGAGAAACCCATTATTAGAAGATTTTAGAGAAGTAGAGAAAAATTGTAACGGGACTGAAGAAGAATGTTTAAAATATCTCATAAGGAAAGGAGTAGTTGATGCTACTGTTAATAAGGCTTCTAGTTCATCTTAAGGTTTTCTTAAATATTACCCTTAATATATTTCACATAATATTTTTTAATATTAAAAATAAACAAAGCCAGAAATTATTTATATAAATTTAACTTTTTCTTAGTAAGATGATAAAATGTGGTTTAAAAATAGAAGGGCTAAATGATAAAAAAATTAAAAAAACATTTTATAAAACTTTAGACTTTTTTGAGAATAAAGGGTATAGATTAAAAAACAAAGTGAAATTTATTGGTGGAGGAAAGGTAGAAATTAAAGGACAGGGAAAGGATGGGAGGTGCGCTTTTTGTGAGTATTTTAGAAGAGCATTGGAGGAACATTTTTTTAAGGATAAGACAAAAGGGACAATAGAATTAATTAATTGTCCTTTTAATCCAGATGAGAGAATTAGTTATACACCAGAAACTATTGAGAGAAGAAAAAAATTGATGGATTTGTTTCCTAAAAAGTTTAAAGAGAAGTGATTTTCACAAATTTTTTATATACTCCAATCTAACCAAAACCAATAATGTCCCTTATTAACAAGTTAAAAAGCCAATCCAACAGGCTTCTGGGTGTGTTAGAAGGGATGATATGGACAGGTTCTGTTCTTTACGGGATTAATTTTATTAAATATTTAGAGAAATATAATGAAGGTGCTTTAACATGGCCTACTGGCATGTATGCTTCATTAACTACATTGGGCTTTGTTTATATTACGGGCTTGTTTACAGATGGTTTAACAAGACTTATATCTAATAAATCATTAATATCTTTTTTAAAAACCCATTCTGAAGAAGATAAAAGAATATTCTCTGAATACCACATTGAAAAACTAATGGAAAAATATGAAAATATTACATAAATCAAAAAATTAATAAACCTTAAACACTTAAAATTAAAACAAGATGAAATGCGAGCTTCATAATGAAGAGGCAAAAAGCTATTGCTCATGGTGCGGGAAGCCTATATGCGAGAAATGCATTAAGTTCAGTAAAGGAAAGAAATACTGCACTGACTGCTGGAAAAAAGTAAGCAAGCAGGGGGTTTTCAGGTATCTGGATAAACTGGAAGATCTTTCTAAGAAAGATAAGAAAACAACAAGCCACATAAGAAATATGGATTACAGCCTGGATGATAAGAAAATAGATGAAATAAAAAAAGATATTTCAAAGAGATACAGGATAGATAAGAAAAAATTAAATAAAGAGGAAGAAGAGGAAGATGATGATGAAGAAAGGATTATCAGGGAAAGGTTCTATGGAAAAAAGGATTAGATTGCCTGTTTTTATTGTAAATTTCAAAACCTATAAAGAAGGTACAGGCATGAAGGCTTTGGAACTGGCTCAAATATGTGAAGAGACAGCTAAGAAAACAGGTAGAAATATAATAATTGCAGTCCAGGAGCCTGATATCTACAGGATAAGCCATGAAGTTTCCATACCTATTTTCAGTGAGCATATGGACCCCATTAATTACGGCGCACATACTGGCCATGTTGCCCCCGAGGATTTAAAGGAAAACGGTGCAGTGGGCTGTTTACTGAATCATTCTGAAGACAAGTTCAGGATAGATGATTTAGAGAAAAGCATAGAAATAGCCAAAGAGCTTAACCTGATGACTGTTGCATGCGCCAATAACACTGAGATTGCTGAATCAATAGCTGTTTTCAAGCCTGATGCAATTGCAATAGAGCCCCCTGAATTAATAGGGGGGAATGTTTCTGTAAGCAGTGCAAAGCCTGAGTTAATAAAAGAATCAATAGAAAAAATAAAGAAAATTGATCCTGACATTCCTGTTCTCTGTGGTGCAGGCATAAAAACCATGGAAGATGTAAGAAAAGCAATAGAGCTTGGAACACAAGGTATATTAATAGCTTCTGGAATTGTAAAAGCAAAAAACCCAAGAAAAAAACTTGAAGAATTGTTAAAAGGGTTTGATTAAGGCTTTATCATTGTAATTAATTGTGGAGAGCCGTATTCATTTCCATCTGTTTCTACCCCAATAATGCCGCTGCATTGGTTTGAATAATCATCGTAAGAAGGCTTTATAAGTATAAGCTTGGCAGCATAATCATTTCCAGGAATAGAAACTGTTTCAAAATACTGCAAATCCCCAAAACTACAACCCTGGAATTTATTTTCTTCAA
>CAZQLC010000088.1:0-2443 GCA_964594025.1 uncultured Methanosarcinales archaeon | reverse complement strand
GCTATGAAAGAGAGGTAAGGAAAAAGCCCGCAGGATTAAGGACAAATATGCTTGTATGTGTAGGCTCAACTTTGGTGATGATTGTTGCAGCCAATTATGGGGGAATAGAGCCGGGAAGGGCATTACAGGGCATAATAACAGGAATAGGTTTTCTTGGAGCTGGAACAATCATAGGTTCTGGTGAGAAAGTAAAGGGTTTAACAACTGCAGCCACATTATGGGTTATTGCATGTGTGGGTATAGCACTTGGATTGGGATATTATCTTCTTGCCATTACTGTAGGATTATTAGTTATGATAATATTATTTTTGGGAAAACTGGAGCATCGGGTTTATAGTTCTTGAAAACTTTCCGTTTTTTCTTTGTTAGCTTTTATATTAGATTATTTCTACTTAATAATATTTATAAATAATAATGTATTTTTTTTAATTATGGGAGAAATAATTGATGGGGAAATCAGAGAAATATTAAGGCCTTATTTTAAGGCTGTAAAGATAATATTAAGTGGATACCCTGTGGAAGACCTTGAAGAAAAAAGAAAAGAAGTTAATAAATATCTCATACAAGTAGAATTAAATGAGAATAAACTTCGTTTCTGGGATTATTTTTATCCTCTTGAATTAGGAGCAAAACTTGCTAGAAGAGATCGTTTGTTAGATAAACAAAAAGGATACTTTCTAAAAGGATTGGATCCTGAATCAGTAAATACTAGAATTGGAAACATTGCAGACCTTGAAAACAGGATTCTTATGGGTGAAAACCCTTCTGAAGCATATTTCGGGTCGGGAGAATACTGGAAGGATTTAAGGTCTAAAGGCAGAAAAATTCTTCAGAGAGCAGTTAAGAAGTATTTGGATTAAAATATGAGGGATAATAATGAATAAAGAACAAAAAGAAATTTTCAAACCATATTTTGAGGCTGTATCTGATATATTAAACAGAAATCCTGTGGAAGACCTTGAGAAAATAAGGATAGAATGCAATAAAACCTATTTTAAGTTATTAGTCCCTCCATCTTCAGATTGTTCAAAATATCTTGGAGAAAAGTTTTTTAAAAACTTTAAGAAGAATTATCCCCGAGGTTCTACACCTGAATTAGTGGCAGTTACTCATTTTGCAGACCTTGAAAACAGGATTCTTATGGGAGAAAAACCTTCTGAAGCATATTCTGAACCCGGATGGAATGATTTAAGGTCCAGAGGCAGGGAGATTCTTAAGAATACAGTTAAGAAGTATCTGGATTAAAATATTATTTTCTTAGAAAATATTTTATAAATATGTAATTTTATTATTTATAATCTTCATTAGTTTTCCAAAGTTCTTCCAGTCAGTATCCTTGGTTTTGTGTTGTTGTGTTTTCGGTTTTAAATATTTATCAAGATAATTTATCACAATTTTTATATTGTTTTTATCCTGTTCAGTTTCTTTCAGCATTTCTTCAAGCTCTTTTTTTGCTGATTCACAATATTCACCCATATACTTCTGGGTTAAGCCATATTCTTTTTCTATATTTTGAATATGTTTGTCTATCGTATGCCTGTTTTCTTCTATGGGGATGAGTATGTTTTGTTCTTTGTTATTTTCTTGATTTTTTTCAGGATTATCTAAGGAATAAAACAATTTATTTCCAACATACTCCATAAATTCATTTTCATCAGCAAGCTCCTTTTTTAAGCAATCAGTAAGCAAATTATGGTAATAGCTTTTAACAATGCCATATTCGATGAGGCTCAGGGTATTTAATAAAGGGTTTATTCTTTTATTGGGATTTGGTATGTTTTTTCTGTCTCTTTTTTTGGAATTCAGCAGCCCTTTTGATAATTTTCCTATGTGGTAACTGCTGATGTAGATATAATAACCTTTTTTAGAATAATCAGGAAATATAAATCCAGTTTCATCTTCAGTAAACTTAACTTCAATTTCTTGATCCAGACAAAGATTAGACATTTCTTTTATATTTTGTTTATGGAAATTCAATGCTCCCTCTGCATAATTTTTTATACCTTCACCTCTTGTGAAGTTATAATGATGCTCATTTTTTCTGAATATGTGGTCCTTGCAAAAAGGCAGTAAATCCTTTTGAAATACTTTAACCCCGTTCATTTTAGTTGGAGAAAATTATGTTGGTTTATAATTGTTTCTATTATTTTTATTTTATTTTCTACTTTAAAATAGTCAAGAAAGAGAATATTTATAAAAAAATAAGTATTACTAGTTTTAATATGGATATAATGGTTTATCTTAATGATGAGAAAGCATTTAATATAGCTCAGGAGGATTTGGAAGAAATAAGAAGTATGGATTTAGACCATTTAAATTTATATGCCCGGCATATGCGTTATTTACAGGTGGATTATAATGCAGGAATCATCAATGGTGAGAGCATAGAAAAGGCTTTGGAAGTTGCTGTTATTTCCAAGGCCAAGGAATATTATAAAAGGCT
>CAZQLC010000087.1:0-2513 GCA_964594025.1 uncultured Methanosarcinales archaeon | reverse complement strand
GATAGGGAATCTTGTCTTTTTCCTCTGGTTTGTTTCGTTCATATAAAGGACCTTCACCTATTATCAGGCCTTCTTCCCGGGCCAGCTCTTCAAACCAGGGAATCATCATTGGCAAGTCTGGGTTATCCTCAGTACACCATCTTCTCTCAATCTTCATTTTGTTCTCATCTCTGTTCTTTTTATTAAATCTTTTAAAATCCTTTTCCTGTGCCTTTTCCCGTAATAAACCCCAAATGTTTCATTGCCTATTTCTATTTTCTGCCCATAAGGTATGTTTTCATGGCCTTTGTAAGACCATGTTTTATTATCGGGGTTTATAGTTAATCCTTCTGTCTTTTCTATGATTTTGACAATGCCTGAATTATCAGTGCTGTTGCACATAAGAAAAACAAGGTTTTTTCCGTATTTTTTCAAAAGTTTTTTATTTTCTTTTTCATATAAGGGTACTATTTCACCGTCATTATAACTGCCGTCAGGATTCCAGATTCTTATTTTTATAAATGCTCTTTTCAGAGGTATAGGGGTCATCACTTTATCTTCACTGTATTCTTTAATTGAGCTTGATTCTTCTTCAGTTAATTTTACAATATCTTCTCTTCCTTTCATTTTATAAAAGTAAACAGATATTTTATTTAAGCTTTTCTATCCTTTTCAGAAAGCCCATCAATGCAAATGATTCCCTTCTGGTTAAATTACTTTTTCCTATGAGCTTTTTCCACAGTTTCCTCTGGGTTTCCTTTTTGGATTCTGTAGGGAAATCCATTTTATCCATTGCATTATCCAATAATTCCATAATCCTGTCTTTTTCTTTTTTAGTTGCTGTTTTAAAGGTTTTTGTTATCCTGTTTTCATCTTTTTTTTCATTAATCTCATATAATAATATAGCCAGTGAATGGCTTATATTCATTGTTTTATATTTTTTATCTGTGGGGATTGTTACAACAAAGTCGCATTGTTTTAATTCACTGTTTTTTAATCCTGTTTCTTCCCTTCCAAGAATTAAGGCTGTTTTATTTTTTATTTTTTTTATTTTTTCAGCCATTTCCTTTGGCAATAATGGTATCCTTAAAATATTATAGTCATTTCCGATTTTGGCTGTTGTGCCGATTTTACAGTCATATTTCTTAAGACAATTCATATCTGTAATTTTAACTTTTTCAAGAATGTCTCTTGCATGAGAAGCCCTGTTTAATGCTTCTTTGTTTATTTCGCATTTCGGATTGATTAAAATTAAGTTTTTAAAACCAAAATTCTTCATAACCCTTGCTATTGCCCCTATATTTCCTGAAGTCTTTGGCTCTATTAAAACAATATCTATCATATTCTATAGAATAAGCAGAACTTTATATTTGTTTGTATTGTTTAATCCATTCCTCTTCATTCATCATTTTGTTGTTTTCAAGAAAAAATAATTCTTCTTTGATTTCTGTTCTATTCATATCTTTTTCGATTTTATTTTTTATTCTCCATGGTTGGATAGAATCATCAGGATAATATTTAAATGCTAATTTTATTATTGAATTTTTTAGAATATTTTTTTTATTATGATAATATTCTTCTGTAATCTTGTGTATCTCAGAACCAATGAAATCAATGTTTTCAGAGATTACTTTCTCAATATTTTTTCCATCAGGAATTTCAGGGACACAATTCAGATTAACAAGACCTATCTCCTGCTGCCTGCTTATTTCTTCATAAGGCAGACATTCAGGAAAAGCATAAACCTTTATCATGAAATGTTCAGAGTCCTTTATTGCTACATACTTGTGAAATAAGTTTTCCATTTTTTAACATGCTCTTTCATATATTCGTCAACAGGAAGCTTTTCTGTGGTTCCTATTTCCTCTATATAAACAATGCCTTCTTTACTCTCAATTTCAAATACAGCGTTCTCAAATTTATATCCATTTTTATTATTGAATTCAGTAATCCTCAATAAAAGGGAATCATCACCTATGCCATGCTCCTCTTTTTTCTCTTCAATTATTTCATTAATGTTTTCAAGAAGGTCTTTCCTGTTATCAAATCTGGTTTCACTTTGCAAATAACCTATTGTCGACATTCCTTCTTTATTAATTTCAGTACCAATAACATATTCCATTAATATCACCTTCTCAGAGAAATTATTAATTATTTATAAATATTTCCATTTTGTTACTACTAATTGATAAATAATATCTATATGCTTTTCTTTTTATCTACTTTTAAATAGTCAAGAAGCATAATTTTTATAAACATAGAATGTTTTCATAATAAAATGAACGATAAAAAAAGAAAAGAGGTAATTGATGATATTGTTTCAAGGGTTGCAGATGATTCTGAAATAAAAACAATATACTCCGATATGTTCACATGTTATATACTACCCCCAATCGAGGAAATGAATGATGGAGGGGATATTATTATAATTAAAGATAATTTTGGGTCAGCAGATATAAATTACACAGATATATTTAAGAAATTTAAGTGTGATGGTGCAAGAAAAATATATAAGGGCGGATATTCCGGACTTA
>CAZQLC010000086.1:0-2639 GCA_964594025.1 uncultured Methanosarcinales archaeon | reverse complement strand
TTAACAGTAATATTTATAAATAGCCCATTATTTCTTTCAGAATAATGGAAAATAAGATAAAGATAATGGACCAATGGGATGTTTCAGGAATAGAAGTAAAAGACCCGGGTCTGAAAAAATACATAGGATTAGAGCCTGTTATAGTGCCTAAAACAGGAGGGACTTATTCAGACAACAGGTTTCATAAATCCCATATTTCCATAGTTGAAAGATTAATAAATAAGTTAATGGTTCCGGGACATAAGGGTAAAAAACATAAGATTAGCAGCGGTCTTGTTACAGGAAACGCTTCTACAGTTTATAATATTGTTGAAAAGGCTTTTAAGATAATAGAAAAAAAGTTAAACAAGAACCCCATTGAAGTTCTTGTCAGGGCAGTTGAAAATGGTGCTCCCCGGGAGGAGATTACAACAATAACATATGGGGGTGCAAGATATCCCAAACCCGTAGAATGTGCTCCTCAAAGAAGAGTAGATTTTGTTTTAAGAATGATTGCCCAGGGCTCATATCAAAGAAGATTTAAATCCAAGAAAAAAGCAGAGCAGGCTTTAGCTGAGGAAATTATAGATACTTATGAAATGAACTCAAATTCAACTGCAATAAGCAAGAAAATGGAGTTAGAAAGACAAGCTGATTCTGCAAGGTAATTTGTTCATTCTGTTTATTAAGAATTTTCTTTTAATACATCATCTATATTTATTACAGGTTTTTCAAATTTAGAAAAATCTTCATATGCTATTCTTGGACAGGCAGAATTAACAAAGCATTCTATAAAATTAAAGTCTTCTATTTCAGAATAATCAAAAGTGTTGTCCAATAAAAAATAAAATTTCTTATCAGGGAACTGCTTTTTTAACATTTTAGTTTTTTTCAGATTAGCCTGCCCGAATTTTGTAGTCACTAACACTCCTATGTTTTTAGAGCTTAAGAATATGGAATATGCACCTTTTTTCTGTTTTTCCCATTTTTCTATGTCTTTTTTAGTCATAATTTTAGACTCTTCTGTAATTGGATTATACACAAAGACTTCTTTTTCATTTTTTAATAATAGTGCTTTTGGATGAAACATTCCGTCCCCGAAATAAAGAAAGGCATCAAAATCCTTATCAGTCCATGGTTCAATATTACACCCTAACAACTGGCCTTCGTATTTGGTGTGTTTGGTTTTTAATATCAATACTTCTTTATTGTGTTTTTCTAACTGCTTTTTTATTCCTTCTAGAGAATCCATATATGTTATTGTGGTGAATAATGCTATCTTTTTCGGCAGCTTTTCAATAACCTCTTCAGGCAGGGAATACTGCTCTTTTCTTCTTGATTCAATGAATTCTATTTCCATAAACCATTAAAAAACTGTAAGATTTAAAAATATAACCCTTTTTCCTTAGAATATAACATGTTTATTAGCTCATAATACAGCCCCGTAGTGTAGTGGCCAAGCATATCAGGCTCTGGACCTGGCGACGGCAGTTCGAATCTGCCCGGGGCTATTTTGTTCTTAATTTTAGAATATTGCCATTCTTATCATAAGCCTGCATATTTTCTTTTTCATATGGTTTTCCTATGATGATGTGGAAAACCCCGTGTTTCTTAAAGAAAAACAAGTCCGCCCGTGAAGGGGTATTATTTCCAGAGGGATGTGAGTGAACTGTCCCGTAAACATCATTTAGCATGGGCAGGTTCATTTTTGTAAAAGCTGAATTATGGGATGCCTGATAAATCTGATAAACTAAATCATCTACAATCAAGGTTTTATCCTCTATTTTTCCCGAAAGGAAACCAATAAATTCCTTGGGATAGGCATCTTTTGCAAACTCTGTTATTTTCTCAAGAACCTCTTTTTTTATTATAATCCTGCTGAAAAAATATCTTTCAAGATTAAACAGTTTCCTGAAAAATTTTGCCAGCCAGTGTTTTATTGTGTTTATGATTTTGCCCATGTTTTTAATAAAGTTTAAAAATAGTTTATATTTCTTTTTATTTTATGGAATCCTTTTAAGAAAAAAGCAAAAGAGCAGAGAAAATTGTTGAAATTCTTAAAAAATCAAAAGGAATGCCTTATCTCAGCGTGCATAAGAAGGATTCTCCATTTAGGATTTTAATAGGAACAATATTAAGCCAGAGAAACAGAGATATAATGACTGAAAAAGCTTCTGAAAAATTATTTTCGAAATTTGATAGTGTGGAGAAAATGGCAAAAGCTCCCTTAAAAGAGATTGAAATATTAATAACACAATCCGGTTTTTATAAAACAAAAGCTAAATACATAAAGAAAACATCCCAGATTATTCTTGAAAAATACAATGGAAATGTTCCTGAATATATGGATGAATTATTAAAATTTCCGGGAGTAGGAAGAAAAACAGCCAATTGTGTTTTAGTGTATGCTTTTCATAAGGATGCTATCCCCGTTGATGTTCATGTGCATCGGATAAGCAACAGGCTGAAAATTGTAAATACAAAAAAACCAGAAGAGACTGAAACAGAATTATTAAAAATAGTTCCAAAAAAATACTGGCAGATTTTTAATGAACTATTAGTTAACCATGGCCAGAATGTTTGCAAGCCCATAAAGCCAGAATGTTTTAATTGTAAAATTGTTGATTACTGCAATTTTAAGAATAAGAATCTATAATATA
>CAZQLC010000085.1:0-2671 GCA_964594025.1 uncultured Methanosarcinales archaeon | reverse complement strand
CGTAATGTTTCAGTATTTCCAGATTTTTTTCTATTTCTATTGCCTCTGTGATTGTTAGGGCTCCTTTAAAACTTTCATCATCCCTCATAAAATCATATTGGGTGTCAACATTCCAAAATATTTTTTTCATTTTATTTCCTCCAATCTTTTAGTTGGTATTTCATATCTTCCTTTTTTTGATAAAGGAACCCATTTGTTTTTCTTTTCACTAAAGTAAGCGCAAATATCTGAAGTAGTCATAATTGGTTTAGCCAAACTTCCTGTTCCTATGCTGTCAAACAAGGTTTTTCCAAATTTTTCCTGATAAGCTTTATCTGCTTTCAGAAATGCAGCAGTTTTTTCTTCGTTGAATCCGCTTGATACAACTATTTCTAAATCTCCAAAGCCCTCTTCATCTAAGGCTCTTCTTAATGCCCAGTTCCCTGCTATTGTAACTCCTTTTCCCCGTAAATATTTTGGATTAACATCCAAATCAAGTAATTGAGTATTCATTAAACCTTGCGCATAATTTTCACCACAAGTATCTATTCTTGCTCCTGCAAGGCTTGGGACAGCTTTTGCTGTTGCAATGGTGTCATCTATTTCCCTGTTAAATGTATCAATTAAGATAATTCTTGGTACTTTTTCATCAATATTTTTATCAAAACCTTTAGCAGCCTCTACTGTAGGATTTCTTTTTATTTCCTGTTCTTGTATATAAGCAGCATATGTTAAAATCAATGCATGGGGGATAGTTCCACCTCCTTTGGCATTCCATGCTTTTGCCCCAATATCAGTAGAAGTTCCTGCAAAACCTTCTTCCTGGCATATTTTTGCAATTCTTTCATCTGACTGAGGAGCAAAATGTCTTGCTCCAAAATAATGAACTGGTTTTCCTTCAGCAGCATTAAAAACAGCTCTTGCTTTTTTCCTCATCTCATTAAAATTTATCTTTCCTGTAAAATTCCCTGAAAGAATACCCAGATAAACAGTTTCAATGTCTATTAAGTCCTGAACTCTGCCTTCTATTTTCATAATTGGCTCTTTTGCTTTGTAATTCTGGCCGTCTCTCAGAGCATAGACTTTTGCTTTATCTCCTGCAACTTGTTTAATAAAGTCAACAGCTTCATCTACCCCTTCAAGTATATCTATATCCTGCCTTGCAAATACCTGATATCTGACAACAGGATTTATTCCTTCTTTCTCTAGTATTTTTTTTGCTCTTAAAAAATATTTGTCAGTATATTCAGGATATACTTCATTTAATTTTTCTATTTTTTTCATTTTTTATCTACCTTTTTACTTAGTGTTTTGTTTACTATAAGATAGTGTAGATATTACACTATATAAATATTTCTATACTGGAGTATATATGTTATTATTTGTTAATTGTGCTACTAAAAATATCCAAAATCTAATCCTAAAATCAGAAATAGCCCCGCCAGGATTCGAACCTGAGTCTCAGGACATTTTCAATGGAATCATAATTTTCTTAATTTTTGATTTCCATTACCAAAATCCCGAATGATTGACCACTACACCACGGGGCTGTCATAAATAAATATTTATTACTTAAAGATTGAACATATATTTTTAAATTTAACGCTTGTAGTAGAAAGATATATAAATAAAAATAATTTAATAAGATAAAACTGTAAAAAAGAGGTTTATGATAATGTTTGCAACATCTATTGAAGAAATAAAAACCGGACCTGATAAGTTAATAGTAATGATTGATAACAGTAAAGACGGAAAGATTTCCCTGGATGATGCTGCTTCACAATTAGGCTTAAATAAAAAAATAATAAGGGAATGGGCTGAATTTCTTGATGAAGAGGGTTTAATCAGTTTAGAGTATAGCTTCTCAAAAATGTTCTTATGCAGAAAAAAGCTTTCCAAAAAAGAACTTTCCAAAAAAGAAAAGGAATACAAAACAAAAAAAGAAGCTTTTGTGAGGAGTGTTGACTCAACTTTAAGAGCACTGCAGCATGAGACTGTTGGTTTTGAGGGTATAAAAACAAAGTTTTTTGGGCTGAAAAAAGAGATAGGGAAAGAGCTTGAGAGGGTGGAGAATGAAGTTAAACAGCTTGAGCATTATGAAAAGATGAAAGACAGGGTTGATGATGAGATACTCAGGCAAAAACAGAAATTTCATGACCGTATGAAATCTGCCCATGAGGAATTGGATGATGAGATAAATAAGTATAAAGAAGTAGAGGAACAAATAAAAGAAGAAGAGGAAAAAATAACCTCGGATGAAAAAGAGATTGAGAAAATAAAGGAAACAGAAGATAAGCTAAAGCATAGGCTTGATTCAATAATAAAGATTGCAGATTTTTCAGGGAACAAGATAATTGCAAAAGAAAAGGAGATTGATTCTTCCAGGCAAAATCTGAACGGGCTGATGAGGAGAGCTGAGATAATAAGAAAAGAAATAGGGGCAAAAAAACATAACGAGCTGGACCCATTGCTTAAGCAAAACCAGGCCAATGAGGAGAAGATAATAAAGATACAGGACAGGATACTTGAGAAAGTAAAAAGAGCCCAGGTTGATATGGAGGATGTTTCTGAAAAAGGAAAAGAGGCCACAAAGAATTTCAGGGAATTCTTTGAGAAAAAATCAAGGATAAGCCAGATGTTTAATGAGATTGAGGAAAATAGACTGCTGTTGGAATCTGAGCTTAAGGAGCTT
>CAZQLC010000084.1:0-2729 GCA_964594025.1 uncultured Methanosarcinales archaeon | reverse complement strand
TAAAGGGGGAATAATTTTCTTTTTGGAGTCCTGAGAGCCTTTTTCCTGAAAATCAGTTTTCTTTTTTTGACATTTACCTTGGGAGTCTCTTTTTTCTTCTTTTCTTCCTTTTTTGTTTTTTTTATTCTGAACATTTTTATAACTCCACATTGGGCCTTGAATTTCTTATTATTGCAAGAAACATAAACTGCATAAAAGCCAAAAGAGATGCTATAATTACGAGGATAGTCAAGCTTAATGTTAATCCTATAAATGTCGCAAGGACAATAAGCATTGTTATTCCGAGAGAGGGGACAATAATAGCCATCATCATATAAAACATAGCCAGAGGGTTAAGTTTCTTAGCATATTCCTTAACCTCTATTTTCTGCTCCCTTACTATCTGGTCAATAGAACTGTCCAATGCTTTTTCAATGTCTGCTCCTGTTTTTATTGAATTAATAATCTGCCACAATAGCCTTCTCAGATTATCAGAAGGCAATATATCTATTGTTTCGTTCAGGGCATCTTCCATAGTTGTGCCCAGATTGATCTTCTCAACTATATTCTCAAAATACTTTCCGACATAATCATAATTTTTTGATAAGTTTTCAAAAGTCTTAAACAAAGGAACTCCTGAGTTCAGCTCTATAATTAAAAAACGCCCTGCAAAAACAATCTCTTTTTCAATCTCAGATGATATCTTTTTTGCCTTATATTCGGCATAATGCATGAAATAAGAATATATGAAAAATATAATAACAGGGAATGCTAATATAATCTGCCATTTTTTAACAAACATAAAGCCTATAAGAATAACTGCCAGGCTCAGATAAAGGGAAAGCATCACTGTTTTCTGTACATACTCTTCAAGTGTCTGGCTTATCCCCGCTGTTATTAATTTTAATTTCAGGTCAGGTATTCTCTTTGAGATTTTTTTATATATTAACATTTTAAAGTTATGGAAGTTTTATAAACTTATAATGAATTAACCCTTTTTAACCAATTTGAGCAGTTTTTCTTTATCAGTATAATATTCTGCTATTATCCTGCCGACATCATTAACATTAGCTATATCATGTTTTACCATATAAATAAGCACCTTTTCCTTTTCCTTAAGGTCCCTGTTAATCTCATTCTCACTCATTCCTGTATACATCTTTAAAGTCTTTAAAACTCTCTTGGATTTGTTTACTTTTTTTAACACATCTTTTTTTGGATCAAATTGGAATAATGTATTTGGTTTTGCATCTCCAAGAATCTCTGAGATCTGAAAGGTCCTTCTTTTTCCTGTTCTCCTGTTCCTGAACTGTGTTATTACTAAAGAAATAGCCGGAATCATTTTTTCAGGCACATCTATTGGCGGATGCGTAAACCTGTCCAAGGTTTCATCAGCATTGTTCGCGTGGAATGTAGCATAGCAGCTGTGCCCTGTATGTATTGCCTCAAATAATGTCTGGGCTTCTTCTTTTCTCCTTACCTCTCCTACCAAAATCCTGTCAGGCCTCATCCTCAGGCTGTTGACTAATAAATCCTCCATACTTACCTGTCCTTTACCTTCTGTATTTATACTTCTTGTAACCATAGGAACCCAGTGAAGAAATTTAGGCAACTGCAATTCCCTTGTGTCTTCAATAGATATAATCCTCTGGTTAGGAGGGAAAAAATTAGATAAAGAATTTAATGCAGATGTTTTCCCAGAAGCAGTTCCTCCTGCAATTATTGCAGAAAGCTCAAACTGAAAGGCCATCCAGATGAATGCTGCTGCTTCTGCTGAAATTGTCTTGTTTTTTAAGAATGAAGTTATTGTCCATGGGTCCCGTGAGAATTTCCTTATGGTTATTGTATTTCCGTGTGTGGATATAGGGCTTAATGTTGCATTTACCCTGTCTCCCTGGGATAGATGTGCATCAAGCAATGGAGCTAATACAGAAATCTGCCTACCAACTTTTCTTCCGATTAATGAAGAATAATGCTTTATCTGGTCCTCATCCCTTAAAAATATGTTTGTCTTAAGCCATCCGTGTTTTTTATGATATACCCATACAGGCTCAGAACTCTGGTTTACGACAATCTCCTCTAAATTCTCATCATCCATTAAAAGATCTAAATTACCAAGACCAAGGCTTTTTGCTATAAGATAAGACTCAAGAAATTCCTTTGTCTTGTCATCAATATCAGGAAAATACTTATCCAGAAGAATAGAAATGGTTTCTTTGAATTTTTCCTCTATTATATCAGTCTTTTTTATATCTGTAAGCTCTTTTATGCCCAGATTTACCTCTTTTATAAGCTCCTGCCTTATTTTTTCAAGAATTAATTCTGTTGTTTTGCTTATACTTGAGATAGCAACATTATAAACATAAACAAACTCATCAGTTTTTTTATCAATGGTTATCTTTATAGGTATATTCTTTGATTTATACTCATATTCATCATAAATCTTATTTGTCTTTTTCTCAGAAGCAACTAACTCTTTTGCCTTTTTCTTTTTTTTAGTCAAAAACACACCTCGTATAGTGAATATATTCCCCAATATATAATAAAAATTAAGGCGAGAATTATTTATAAACTTTTCGAATTATTTTCTTATAAGAGAACTAAGCTGATTATATTGTTTTTTTAATCCATCTTTCTGGTCTTTTATTTTCTTAAGCTTGTTTTTCATATCTTTCATATGCTCCTCTATAGATATAGCAGAACTCAGAATATCAAATGAAGATGCCTTTTTCTCAAGCTCCTTAAGCTCA
>CAZQLC010000083.1:963-2745 GCA_964594025.1 uncultured Methanosarcinales archaeon | reverse complement strand
AGTTTTTTGAGAAATAAAAAAGCACTTGCAATGACCACACTTGCCCTAGTTATAATGGCTTCTTTAAGCTTTTTGGTTATATCAGGGGTTATTGTTCATACAAAGAACAAGGCAAAACTCCCTGAGGGGTTTATATGCAGGCTTTATCTTAGTTCACAGGAAAAGGCTGAAGAAAAAATCAAAGTGCCTTTTTTCTCATATCCTTTTTATGGTGAAACCTATTGTGAAACCTACAACCGATACATACCTTATAAGAAAAGCACCCTTGGGGAATCTGATTCAGACACAGATAATTATGCAGATAAAGAGGATATAAAAAAGCAGATAGCAGAAAAGATAGCAATAAGCTGGTATGAAACACTGGAAGGCCAGAAAAGGAATATTTTCCAGGATACTGTATTCAACAATAACAATTGTTTTCTTACTTATATTATTAAAGTGGAATCCACAAGGAAATTCACTGAAGATGATTCTATTGATGAAACAGAATTAGAGGAATATATGAGATGGAATAGTTACACAACTTTGGATGAAGATGACATAAAAATACAATACACTTATATAGATTATATACAGGGATGGAAAGAAGGTGAAGGCCGTTTTGTTATTGGAAAAATAGATGAGATAAATAATAAAGATCATAAAAGCACTGAAACATCATTAAAAATACAACCGGGCAATTCATATGCAATTATAGTTATAAGCCCAACAACTTCAGGTGAGAAGAAAATATTAAAAAACTTTTTTGCCAAATATGAGGAGGAGCCATATAATATTATTATATTTACAGAGTATGACAGGATTAAATTAAATGAAGAAGTCTGTAATATAGTTATAGGGTGAGAATATGATAAAAAACAATATTAAAAATAAGAAAGCGCTAACTATAAGCAAGTTAATAACAATAATTGCAATTGTTGTTGTGCTTCTTATTGTAATTGGGTTTATGATAAAAGCAAGAGGAGCAATGATGGAGGGAATAGACAGCTTTTTTGCCAATATGTTCAGGCCACATTAAAATTATAAAATAAAATGAAATTAAATACAATAAAAAATAAAAAAGGAATTGCAGTAAGTACGCTTGTAAAGATTGTTCTGGGGGTGGCGATATTATTAGTCATACTTTATTTTTCAGGCATACTGGATAAACAATTAGATAATATTATTCCTGAGTTTCCTGTAGAGGAAACTGAAGAGGGCATAATGCTTGCACACGGCCTGCCTTCTGAAATGGGAATAACTTTTGCTAAGATTGCTTTGGCAATGGAGGCTGAGCCCCAGGAAGGAAATGAGGGATTACCATGTATAACTTCTATAGATGTTGATGTAAATGATTTAGCTGGTGCTTATATTGAGGTTATCCAGTTTGATGATTATATCAGCTTAATCTTGGTAATTGAGGGAGGCAAGGAGGTTGGAAGGAAAAAGGTTTCAAATAAGGATTTTTGTGTGGTTGAGGATGTAGAAACTATAGATATAGTTAAAGCAATGTTGGAATTACATCTTTTAGGAACTTTTTCTGAGGAGAATATAAAATTAACCCCTTATAGTGTTGAATACGAGACTTTTAAAGTTCAGTTTGAAAACCTGAAAGAAGGGAAAGCAGGGCCTCTTTACCTGCCAACATATGATTCTTTTGAAAGATTTATTATAAAACCAGATACAAAGGTTCCTTTTTTTAACCCACCTTATCTTATGCATTATGGGGATACTGTCTGTATGTTTGTTACACACAAAGACACTGAAGAATTTATACAGGATATAAAAATAGATTTAGGCATT
>CAZQLC010000083.1:0-953 GCA_964594025.1 uncultured Methanosarcinales archaeon | reverse complement strand
TTACATTATAAAGAATTTATTTTTATTTTTTTAACTAATAAAGATTCTGGGGAGACAATAAAAGAATTAAGAGTTGATTTAGGAATAAAAAATGTTTGTGAACAACCAGAGCTAACTTACTGTAATTATATAGATGAATGCAGTGATTACAGTACTGTATTAACATGTGTTGAAAATAAATGCCCCAAAGTTAATGAAGAGTGTGTTCCTGTTTTTGCTCCTGAAGGAGAATATGGTGTTATGTTCTTCCAATGTGGCACTTGTAAAGATGTTAATAGTTGTGCTAATTATTATATTTTTCCAGATAAAGAGACTGAGGCAGGCACTGTAACAAGAGACATTTGCATAAATGATTTTTGTGGGGTAAGAGAAGGTAAGGATCTTAATTGTGTGGTTAATGAAGGAAATTTTCTTACTTCGCCAGGTTGTGCTCTTGGTTGAGTAAGAGATAAAAATGATTAAAAAATGAAACCAAATATTAAACATAAAAAAGGATTATCTATGAACTTAGTTTCAATAGTACTCGCATTAATGGTTTTGGCTCTGCTTTTGATGGTAGGTATAAAAAAGATACCTTCTATAGGGAAATATGCTGTAAATGAGGCTGATCTGAATAAATGCAATGTATTCCTTGACTTGGATGGGGATGATGAAAAAAATATCGATGATGAATGCCCTTGTGATCCATATGAAGAAAAGATATATTATCATCTGGATATGAATAATAAAGATCTTTCAAGAGATACAAGGGAAAAATGCAATAATGTTCCTTTGGTTAAAAAAGACAGCCTTTATTTTATAGCAGATGATTTTAAGACAGATTGTATTCTTCCTAATGGTGTTAGTGAGGAACTTATTGAGAAGCAGGAAGATAGAGCAATGAAGTATTGTATTACCTCATATGAGGAATGTGATGTTTTATTGAAATATGAATGCAAACAAAAGAAAGACAG
>CAZQLC010000082.1:0-2775 GCA_964594025.1 uncultured Methanosarcinales archaeon | reverse complement strand
TGTGATATTTGGGAAGTTATTTTTCACTTTCTTTTCGAAATATTTCTATTAATCCCAATATAGCAAGGGATGCGGCTGCTATAATAAGACACCATTTTCCCCAACCCACTTCAGATTTAGATAAAAATATAGAGGTTGATGCAATTCCAAGCAAAGTTATTCCATTAATTATTTTTTGTTCTACCATATTATTTATTAAGAAAGAGAGTATACTTTAAAAAATTTATGAAAAACTATTTAAATTTTAAATATATACTTCTATTATGAAATTAAAATATGATCTATTCATTCAGATTTTATCAGACATTCTTGAGTCAGAAAAACCAGCAATTGAAAAAGATATTAAAAATAAATATGGAGAGAAAAAATATAGGCAGTTTTCAAAATTGTGCCTTGGGATTGGAAATCCTTATGTTATACGAGTTTATGAAAAAAATAAACCCCCCACTTTAGAGTTAACGAAAGAAGGTCTTAGATTTTATCTTAATATGAACAAAAATAATGAAGAAAGAATTATGGGTAGACTAAATCTTCAAGCATCCTTGGGAGTATCATTTTTTATTATTCTAAGTTTTTTCTTTGATAAATTTTATCCTAAAAATGACCTTTTATTCCAAAAAATTACATTTTGGATAACAGTGCTTATTTTATTATCTTTTGGTATTTTTCTTATTTTTCAGGCATTTTCAGATTTCTTTTCATTAAGAAGATAAAAATTACATCAAATCCCCCAAAGTCAACTCATCTCCCCCATCATCACCTTTTCTTATAACACTTTCATCCAACTCAACTTCTTCAATTAATCTTATTTTAAGGAAAGATTCTATCTTTCTGGCAGTCTTTAAGCTGGGTTCAATGTGTTCCTTTTCTATGTTCTTGATTAAGGATTCTTTTTCGTTTATTATTCTGGAAAACTCTTCTTGTTTCAGGTTTCTCTTTTCCCTTGCATTCTTTATCTTCTTTCCGTAATCATCAACCAAAACCTGAACTTTCAGTGATTTTTCTTTCTCTTCTTTATCATGCTTGCTCTCTTTTTTCTTCTTGTATTTTTCCCTTATAATATTCCTTTCAGAAACAACTTCACCAAACTTGCAGCAGTCATCACATAAATCCATTAAAACCCCTTCAACCATAGTTTTATAGATTGTATCTATAGTTTTACCACACATATCGCACGCAGGCATTTTTTCACCCCAAAAAATTATTCAGTTTTTTCAGCGCCTTTATTGGTAATCTTAAATTTGATTTTCCTTCCTTCAGGCAGGGACCTGTGTTTTTTTATAACAGCCAATCTGTTAGGCCCTTTTAAATTCTTTAATTCAATCAAACACTTGCTCTGATACTTCAGCAAATCACCGCCAACCATCTTAACATTATCTTTATTCTCAAAATCAGCATAAACCTGGTTTGTAACCAGTACAGGAATATTCTTCTTCCTTGCTATTTCCGTTAAACAGCTTAACTGCCGTGCCAATAAGCTGTTAATCTTCTGCACATGCTTTTCTTTTCCCAACTCTAACCTATATAACATAGCAATGCTGTCAAAAACAAGCAGGCCGACTTTATCATCAACATATTCATTTAATTTAGAAAAAATCCTTTTTTGTTCGTCAAATGTAACCGGAGTAATAAAAATTATCTTCTTCATCTTTTTTTCAAGCTCTTCTTCATCTTTGCATATCTGCCTGAACCTGTCAACAGAAAATCCCCCTTCTGTATCAATAAACAGCACTTTCTTTTCATCATCCAAAGCTTTAACAGCAACCAAGCATAAGTTTGTCTTTCCGGAGCCTGCAGGGCCATATATAGTAGTTATAATATCCTTTTCATAGCCCCCCTTAAGCAGCTCATCAATAGCAGAACTGCCACTGCTTATTTTTTCCATTAGAATAATATTAATTAATTAACTTTATAAATTTTTTTAATACTAATTCCTATGCTTTTTTATTGTATAATTTATTTACAAATTTCGAAGAAATATCCAGAAGCATGTCTGGCCCCTTGTTTTGTTTCTGTCCATGAGCTCTTAACCTTAATGAATTGTTTGTTATTATTATTCTGTATGAAGTTAGGCCCCATTCTTTATAGAATCTCCCTTTATATATTTCTTGACTTCTTAGCTTTGCCCTATCTCTGTATTCTATATGGAATTCATTTTCTGTCAATAATTTCTGCAGTTCTATATCATTAGAAGTAGGGTCTTTTGTCAGCAATAAATCCAGACTTAGATCTCTTTCCCCTTTACATACTTTTTCCACCCATTTATTGATTTTTACTTCTTCAGGAAAAAGTTTTTTTATATCGTCATACATTCTTAATCATCTTTACCTATTATAATACTTATCTCCTTCAATTATTAATGTATCTATTTTGAGATAATCAAAAGTATCTGATTTATCCTCTGATATATGTGTATCCCAATATCCTTTCATAGTTATACTTTCTTTATCTCCATCGTTTTTTTCAATTTTAGACATATGGCTTGCATACAAGTATGTTAAAGCATCAAGAGGATACATTAATCCAAGTAAAAGCTTCCCATCCTTTTTTATTCCAATTCCAACTATGCCAGCATCGTCTATTGATGAATACATACTTCTAACCATTGATGGTTCTCCACTTATAGTTTCACATGGTTCCACCGGCACAGTTTCACATTCTTTAGCACAATTGATATTATAAAGAGCAAACAACCCCAGTCCAAAACTTCCTATTTTTTTTAGCAGAGACATTTTTAATCACCTTCAGAACAAGAATAAAATATAGTATATAAAT
>CAZQLC010000081.1:0-2833 GCA_964594025.1 uncultured Methanosarcinales archaeon | reverse complement strand
TTTAAGCTAAATACTAAGATTTCAGATATAAAAAGAAAAAGGAATAAATTTATCTTAAATTCTGACAAGGGTAAAATCTGTGTAAAATATATTATTGCAGCGCCGGGAAGGGCAGGGGCTTATTGGCTTAGGAAAAAATCCGAGGAATTAAATGTAAAATATAATTATGGGCCTATTGATGTAGGCGTAAGGCTTGAATTCCCTGCTGAATTATATGATAATATAAAAAAAATAATGTATGATGCAAAGTTCAGGCTGTATACCAAGACTTATAAGGACCTTGTAAGGACATTCTGCACAAACCCGAACGGATTTATTTCTGTGGAGAAATATGAGTCTTTTACATTAGTTAATGGACATGCTTCAAAAAAATCAAAAAGCAGTAATACGAATATGGCTCTGCTTTCAAGGGTAATTCTTACTGATCCTGTTGAAGACACAACAAGATATGGAAGGGCAATTGTAAGGCTGGCTAATACTATAGGTGGAGGAAAGCCTTTATTGCAGACATTAAAGAATTTAAAGGAAGGCCACAGGTCAACATGGGAAAGGCTGTCAGATAATAAGGTTTCTCCCACTTTAAAGAATGTAACTCCCGGGGACATCTCAATGGCACTGCCTGAAAGAATAGTCACTAATTTATTGGAGGCTATTGAAAAGCTTGATTACATTATTCCAGGCATAAACTCAGGATCCACTTTAATCTATGCTCCTGAAGTTAAGTTCTATGATACTAAATACAAAGTAACTAAGGGAATGGAAACTAATATTAGTAATTTTTATGTTGCAGGAGATGCTTCAGGACATTCCCGAGGAATAGTTTTTTCAGCTGTTACAGGAATGATTGCTGCCGAAGATATAAAGAAGAAGAGTTTTTAGGATTATTTTTTATTTTATTATGTCTAGCAAATAGATAAGGGAGTTATTATTAAATCATTATCCTTAAAACATCATAAAAATTATATAAAATATAATCAAACTTATATTTATTATCCCTTTACAATCTTATCATTTTTTATGAGGTGCATATGGGGATATGCTATATTTACGTCTTTTGTCTTAGCTATATTATTTATAATTTCATTATGTATATTACTAAGTGTTTCTATTCTTTTAGATGTCATAACTTTATATCTTACTTTCACATGAATGCCAGAATCTTGTTGAAAAACTCTAATAAAAGGCATTCCTTCTTTTTTCTTTTTAAGTTCATTATCAAAAAATTTATTTGCTGCATCAAGGCATATTTTTTTAGCTTTTTCAAGATTACTTTCATATGTTACAAGAGTAATAACTTCATCTAGGATATATTCATCTTGCATTGTGTAATTTATTATTTTCTGTTCAAAAAGAATGGAATTGGGAATTAAAATTACCCTTCCAGAAGCTTCTTCTGAAGCAATTGTTCCACCCACTTCATTAAGATAAATATGTGTAAGAGAAATCTCACTAACATCTCCTTTTGTATCTCCAACTAGGATTCTATCTCCTATTTGAAAAGGCTTCCTTACCAGTATCATAATCCACGCAGCAAAACCAGTTATAGGTCGTTGTAGAGCCCACCCAATAGCAGCAGTAAACAATCCAGCTGATACACTTAATCCAGTTAAAGAACCAGTCAATGAAGATATAGCCGCAAGAAAACCAAAGATAATAAATATATACTTAATCATACTGATGAATACTACCACAGTTGCTTTTTCTTTCCTGTTTTTTGCTTTATGCATCAATACTTTTCTAGTAAGTCGAGAAACTATAAAATATATAAAATAAGTAACAAAAATAGAGATTACGAGTGCTATAAACTTATTTGAAGCATAACTATTATTTACATAATTCCAAATAACTGCCCATGAAATCATTTTATCATATCCGTAACTTCCTTTAGATACCCATTAACTATAATAACCTCTCTTTTTGTTTTTAAAGTCAAATTAAAAGATATTAAAATATAATACTAATTTAAATGTTTCTATTTTTTATATTTAATAATTCCAGTTTGGATTAGCCCTCGATTCTTGTTTTTGATAGTTGCTATTCGCTCCATTAAAAAAACGTCCCAGACTCTAAAATATAGCCTGCTAACGCAGGATTGATAGGAAATGGAAATTTTCTTTGATTTTTTCGGATTCGCCGAATGTTGCACTAAAAATAAAAATTCATTAAATTCCGACATTATATCTTTTTTTAATTCATAAGCCAATCACTAATAAATTATTTAAATAAAATCTTTTTCTTATTTTGTATAATGTTAATATCCAAAACACTTTCTTATTATAAAAGGCAGGAAATAAGGGATGCTTTGTTAAGGCATGCGAAAGACAAGGAGATAGCTGTAAAATTCCAGAAAGGATTTGGCAAAAGGCCTGATACCCTTGAGTACAGCAATGATATAACTGAACTGGCGAGAAACGGGGCAGTCAGCTTTCACTGCTCTGAGGAATTATGGAGAAATCCTTTACAGCTGCAGGCGGGAATGAAGAAAAAAGACATGGATAATTTAAGAAAGGGCTGGGACCTGATTCTGGATATTGATTCTAAATTATGGGTTCTGGCAAAGCTGACAACTTATTTCTTAATCAGGGCTTTAAAAGAGCATAATGTCAAAAACATATCTTTAAAGTTTTCAGGAAACAAGGGATTTCACATAGGTGTTCCGTGGGAGGCATTCCCTGAAAAGATACGTGGGGAGTTGTTAAAGGATTATTTCCCTGAAGGGCCTAAAAGAATAGCACAATATTTAATTCATTATATTTCTGACAATTATATAAAAGTTGATGAGGAAAAAATAATATTCGGGAAATATGAGATAAAAATAAATTCTTTAATAAAA
>CAZQLC010000080.1:0-2839 GCA_964594025.1 uncultured Methanosarcinales archaeon | reverse complement strand
AATGGGATGATGCAAAGGATTTAACAGTAAGGGACTTGGTGTCTTTTGTAGAGACTATTGAATTTAATGAAAACAATATTAAAAATAAGCAGAATGCATTAATAACTGAATTAGATGATTTACCAAAAGACCTGCCGGATCTTAAAGAACATGGGGATATTTATGAGAAATTAATCAAAAAAGTGGAGAGATGGAAAAAAGGTAGATTAACAAACAAAAAGTTTACGTCTGTTTCACTAGCTACTTTAATGACGGCTTACGGAGGAAAAAGCGATTTCTCTTTTGAAGCAGACAATATCAAAAGCATGATTATTGATTATTTCGGGGAAAGCAAGAAATTCCTTTATGAAAACATTTATGTGAAAAATATTGGAAAGCAATTCCCTGTAAAAACAAAATTGCCTTTCTGGCTTGGTATTACACTGGGATTATGTGGGCCTTTTTTGACTAAATGGCTTACAATGCTCTATATACATAAAAGATATTGGGATGAATTTGATGCTTTGGAAACAATATCGAATTCACTTGTTGGAACCTTTTTACTTGACAGCATACATCCTTTGGTGTTTCCTTTAAGAATATTTTCTCCAATAGTCACAGAAAAGATTAGGTCATCAGAGTTATACAGAAAGCTAAATGGCTGGTAAAATAAATTAATAATAAAAATCTAAATCAATAATATTTTTACTATAATAAAGTAGTAATAAAACAAAAGATTTATAAATAATGTCTTGTTACCACAGATAAATAGTATATTATAATATTATATCATGGAGGGATAAAAATGTTTGGAAAAGAAAACAAATCTGACTTTGGAGAAAAGATTAATAAAATTTTTGCAGAAAGTTCTAATAAAACCACGACAAGGGAAGAGTACACAACGGGGGTTGAAGAGGCTTATGATAAACTAAGAAACAAACAGCTTTCTTCAGCATTAAAAAAGGCTTTAGTTAATACAGAGATAGACATACCAATTTCTACTCTTATTAATGTTGTATTGATGAGCAGAAATATTAATCGTATCTTAAGATTAAGTAGTGACTATAATAAAGAAGATAATAAAGGAACAGAAGAAGTCATGAATAAATTAATCAACTTTTTTGAAAACGGAAAATCAAAAGATATTATTGGTAATCTTATTGATTACGGATTAGAGAAAAACATCGCCAGTGAAAAAGTAGTGTTAGATGATGAAGCTATGTGGAATGCAATAAAAAATGTTTATGGTTCTCTGGAAAACTACAAAGAAGAGAATATAAACAACGTAGAAAGACTGTATAACCATTTCAAAAAAATAGGAAAAATAGAAGAAAATCCTGTTTTAGATGGTTTATCAGGAATAACGTCATTTCTTTCAAAGCATAGTGATAAAATTTCTTCTTATTTAACCAAGGATAAAGAAAAAGGCAAGAAGATTTCAGAGGAAATATCTTTTAGCGGCACACTTGTTGACAAACTAAAAAAAGAAGCAACTAAAGTCAGCAACTTCGGTATTGAACTGGTTAAAGAATATGCTGATATAAAAACCCAGCAGATAACAAGATATGAGAGAATTGATGAGAAATATAAAAGAACAAAACAATAATTTTTGGAAAATAATACTTGCAAAATAAAAAATGTTAACCCTAGAAAAGAAAAAACAAAAAAAGTATTTATTGGATTTATCCCATAAGCTGAAAGGGCCTAATTGTAAATTATCGGAGATTATAAAGTCGGTTGCTGAATATTACTCAAGAAAATCAACAAATGCTCCGTTAGTTATAGAAAAGAGCGGTTTTCCATCTGCCCCGAGTTTAAAAAAAGATATAGAGTCCCTTTACATAGAATCCCAAAAATATGAAAAAGAAGCAAAGAATTTAATTTCTAAACTATCCAAGGGGGAATACCGGGCAGTTAACGAGAAAACAATGGGGAAGGGATTTATCTTTATTCCGACTAATGAACTTGAGCTTTTTGTTGAGCCAGAGCTAAAAAAAACAGACAAAATAAATTATATGGAAAAAACTGAAATTAGTGAAAATAAAGGCTGGTTTGACATGAGTATTTGCAAAAAAAAGGTTGAATATGCAGAAATAAATAACCTTCCAAGAGTCCTTTTTAAAAACACTGATGAAGTTTTATCTTTTGGGGCCTCAGTTGGAGGAGGGCTGTTTTTTCCGCCCCTTTATTTGATATATCCGGCAATGGTATTCCTGAAATCATGTAAAAAAGAAACTGATTTTCTGTTAGGGGACATAGTGAGGCATTTTTCAAATCCGAAGAAGAAAATCATGAAGGATGTTTCTTCACATATAATAGACAAAGACCAGTTTAAATACATGCATCCTTTAAATGGAGGCATTTTCAAAGAACCTGTTTTATTACACAAATCCAATAACAAGATAGATGTTTATTGTGACAATTCGGGTTTAAAATCTGTCTTAAAAAAGGCCATACAGTTAAATAGTGAATTAAGAGAAAAAATAATCAATTTTACATACGGGAGAAAAGATTTTATTGACATTAAGCCGTTTTCATCTAACTTTAAAAAAACAGATTCTGAAAAAATTATAAACTTCTTGGATAATATTTACGAGGGAGAACAGAAAATATATGGTGAACTGTATGAATTAAACAAAAAAGAGCATAAAGATTTGGAAACTATTCTGAAAAAGAAGATTTCTGTTTCCATCAAGCTGCCTGATAAAATTTTTGTAAACAGGGATGGCATCCTTTACCCTACACCAAGCATCTGGGATTCTTCCTTTTATACTAACAAGCAGTATTCAAGGATTGCAAATGCATTCATTGAAAATTCAACAGAATATTTAATAAATGGCAAAGCAAATATCCCTCTGGC
>CAZQLC010000079.1:0-3373 GCA_964594025.1 uncultured Methanosarcinales archaeon | reverse complement strand
GGAGCATTGATTGCTCTAGAAAGGAGATTTCCAAATTTTGAAAGAGGCCAACTATTATCAGGGACAACTCACAAATTGTATAATCACTATTTAAAAGAGGCTTTAAGACTATATGACTCATGTTAGATATTTTAGTTTCTCGTCCTTCTTTGTTTTAACCCAAAAAATTATTAAACTTAGCATCCACCAAATATATAGAAAAGTTTATTAATCTTTTATTTTTCAGGATTAGATAGTTAAAAATGGAAAATAACCATATTCATGCAAAAGAACTGGCAAAACACCAGAGAGAAATAAGCGTTGCTGAGTTCTTTGAGAAAAACAGGCATCTTCTGGGATTTGATAATCCTAAAAAGTCTTTATTAACGACAATAAAAGAAGCAGTTGATAATGCTTTGGATGCATGCGAGGAAGCAAGAATACTGCCTGAGGTAAATGTTGAAGTAATTGACATGGGAAACAGCAGGTTCAGGGTCATTGTCGAGGACAACGGCCCGGGCATTATAAGAAACCAGATTCCTAAGATATTTGCAAAATTATTATATGGATCTAAATTCCACAGACTATCTCAAAGCAGGGGGCAGCAAGGTATAGGGATTTCTGCTTCTGTCATGTATTCCCAGTTGACAACAGGAAAAGCAGTGAAGATCCTGAGTAAAACAGACTCAAACAGTGAAGCCCATTATTATGAATTAAAGATAGACACAAAGAAAAACAAGCCGGAAACAATAAAAGATGAAACAAGAATATGGGAAAACAAAAACCATGGAACAAAAATAGAATTAGACCTGGAAGCAGAATATAAGAAAGGCTCCACAAGCATAGATGAATACTTAAAGGAAACGGGGATAATAAACCCGCATGTCACACTCATATATGTAAATCCTGAATCAAAACAGGTAATTTTCCCAAGAGCGATTGAGGAAATGCCTAAAGAGCCAAAAGAAATCAAACCTCATCCTTATGGTGTTGAATTAGGAGCATTAATGAAGATGATGAAGTTTTCTGAATACAAAAAATTAAATATTTTTTTAAAAAAGGAATTTTCAAAAGTCGGCTCAGAAACAGTGAAAAAAATATGTGAGGAGGCAAGGATAGACCCATCTGAAAAATTAAAAAACATAAGAAGGGAAGAGGCTGAAAAACTTATCCAGGCTATTAAAAAAACCAAGATAATAGCTCCATCCACAGACTGCCTCAGCCCAATAGGTGAAGAGCCTTTGGAAAAAGGGTTAAGAAAAGGCATAAATGCTGAATTCTACTGTTCTGTTTCAAGAACACCACAGGTTTACAGGGGAAACCCTTTCCAGATAGAAGTTGCCCTGGCTTACGGCGGAGAGCTGGAAAAAGAGGGAAAAGCAGAGATAATGAGATTTGCAAACAAAGTTCCATTGCTTTACCAGAAAAGTGCATGTGCAATAACCAAAGCTGTAAAAGAGGTTAAATGGAGAAGCTATAAACTAAAACAATCAAATAACTCCCTGCCTGACGGCCCATTAACTATTATTGTGCATATGGCTTCTGTATGGGTTCCATTCACTTCAGAATCAAAGGAGGCTATTGCCCATTACCCCCAAATTATCGATGAGATTAAGCTTGCCCTGCAGGAAGCAGGAAGAAAACTAAATATTTACCTGTCAAAAAAACATAAAATAAACAAAGAGATTAAAAAAAGAAGCTTAATAGAAAAATATATGCCCCATGTTGCAGAAGCACTCCAGGATATACTTGGATTGAGCGATACAGAAAAACAGCAGCTTATAAATGACTTGAAAATCGTTCTGGAAAAAGACAGGGGGACAATAGATAATATTGAATTTGACAAGGATAAAAATATTGAATACAGCGATACATGGGCACTGAATAAAGACCATGAAGAAGAAAATGAAGATATTGAAGATGGGGATGAGGAAGAGAAGGAGAACAAATATAAAGATGAAAAAAATAATGAAGATGACTATGAAAATAAAGAAGATAAGGAAGACAACTGGGAGTAAAAATGAATGATGTGAAAAAAGAAATCAGGGATATTGTAAAGCATGTTTATGATAAAATTACAAGCAGGAAAAATCCAAGCCTTGAAATGCATATAACGTCATTATCAAACGTCAGATATGATAAGGAAGAAGGATATTGTCAATTAAAGGGCAATAAAAAGAAAAGAACACTGACTGCAAACACAGTAAAGACTTTTGCCCAGACATTAAAGATGATGGACCTTTCCAACAGGTTAATCAAAGATGATGACATAGCCACAAAAAGAGAGGCTTATTATGTAAGCAAGAACTGGGACGAGGCAAGATTCAATGAGCAAAGCGAATCAGACACTGTAATGGATGATGTTGAAGCAATGCTTATGGTAAATAGAGAGCAGATGGGCTTTGTACCTGAAGAAAAAGGCGGGGACATTGCAGGTTCCCTAATTGTTATAGACAAAGACCCTGAAACAGGGAAAGAGATAAAAATAGACTGCACTAAATTCGGCTCAGGGGCTTATTCTGTCCCAAGTAATGTTGAGCATCTCAGGTTTGAGACAAAGGCTGATTTTATACTGGCTATAGAAACAGCAGGTATGTTTCAGAGATTAGTTAAACACAAATACTGGAAAAAGGCTAACTGCATTTTAATAAGTCTGGGCGGTGTGCCTACAAGGGCAACAAGAAGGTTTATCCGTAGATTAAGTGATAATCAGAAACTTAAGGTATATGTTTTTACTGACGGAGACCCTTATGGATGGCTGAATATTTACAGGACTTTGAAAGTAGGCTCAGGAAATGCAGCACATATAAATGAATACTTCTGTGTCCCTAACGCAACCCTCATAGGAATTACCCCTCAGGATATTGAAGACTACAAACTGCCTACACATCCCTTAAAGGATATAGATATAAAAAGAATCAAAGACGGCTTAAAAAATGACCCTTTTGTCAAAGAGCATAAGGAATGGCAGAAAGCCCTGAAACAGGCCAGAGACATGAAAAAAAGGGCTGAGCAGCAGGCTCTGGCAAAATGGGGATTAAACTATGTTATTTCTGATTACCTGCCTAAGAAATTAAAGAATAAAGATTCATGGCTACCTTGATTTCTATATTATACGAATCATACAAATAACTGATTTATAATTGATGGTTGTTTATTCTATAACCTTTAATTCAACATCAGGCCTTACTGTTTCCTTGTAACCCACACCATAAGCCTTAATTAAATAATCATTGATAACTTCACAGCTGTTTTTGTAATTGCTGTCCCATTTTTCTTGTGTTTTCTTAATAAATTCATCAGGATTTATTCCCAAACGCTCTGCTTCTAATGTTAATCTCTGGGTATTTGGTCCATATATCTTCAAAGGCCCTATATGTATTTTCAAAGAAAA
>CAZQLC010000078.1:0-3814 GCA_964594025.1 uncultured Methanosarcinales archaeon | reverse complement strand
CTCTGATTTACATTTAGAACATAAAAATATAATTAAGTTTTGTGAAAGACCTTTTTTAAATGTTAATGAAATGAATAATCTTATTGTTAATAATTGGAATAATACCATAAGAAAAAAAGATATTGTATATTTTTTGGGTGATTTAGTATATAATTCTGAACTTAGAAAAAACCCGAGGGAACAAAAGAAAAGATTTGAATATTGGAAAAGAAGGTTAAATGGGAAAATTATATGTATTATGGGAAATCATGAACATTGGGTAAAAAAATTAAATCTGAATGGAAAATCTTTTAATATTTTTGATAATTTTATATTAAATTACAAAGGCAAGAAATTTTATTTGATTCATGACCCTAAATATGTTCCTAAAGAATGGAATGGCTGGATAATCCACGGACACCACCACAACAATTATCCTGAGAAGTTTGCTTTTATAAATGGAAAAAATAAGACAATAAATGCAAGTGTAGAATGTTTAAATTATGTTCCCCTTAATCTAGATAATTTATTTAAAATTAATTTTGAAAATATAGGAATGATGGAAAGTGTGAATAGTGTTCCTAAAAAAACAAATCCTCACATCAAAAAATAAAACAATAAAAAATCAAATCAGCCTTTCTAAAGACTTCTTGCCAAAAGCACAGGGGCTTCCCCTGCACTCAACATTAGGAAATGTGCATCTTGGGCCATTAGCATAATCAACTAATTCATTATATACTGCATCATCATTATCTTTTGTTGATTGAATGTATTCATCTAAAGTCTTCTTGGTCTGTTTCATTATTTCCCACTGTGCATGCCCGCACAACCTCTCATGCATCTTGGTTATGAAGTCTGTATACTTTCCAGACTCATGGATATTTATCAGCATACCCTGCGGATAATCATAATCTGCAACAGAACCTATATCCTTATTCCATTCTTCAGTAATTTTTTCATCTCCATTAAAAATCCCAGGCATAAAAAAACCCTGCAGTTCATCATCTCCAATAAACCTCATTTCATAAGATATAGTCCTGTGCCTGTGCAGTTGTGCAAGGCAGGCAAAAGAAACATTATAATTAGTTGAATAATTCTCCCCAAACTCCTCTTTAAAGTCTTTTCTTTTGGCAAAAAAACTAAGATGCCTGTCATTCCTACTCCTGAGATTATCAACATAAAATGGTTTTAGAATTTTATTGAACTCTGACATAAAATCCTTAACTCCTTCATAAAACTTTGAATTTTCCACAGAATTCTCAATAAACTCTTCAAAATAATGCATAATATAATTAAGCTGCCTGAAAGATAAAGTATGAACCATCTTGGTTGGCGTAAAGACAGAAGTCATATACCTTGCATTCTCCTGGGCAAGTTTCTTAATCTTTAGTTCATCCAGTTTTTTTCCATATTTCCCATCTATTTTCTTCTCAAGTATTGTCATCCATTTATTATACAACTCTTTCTGATGAGGTACGGGCTCCATCTGTGTATATCTTGCAGATTTCTCAGAAGTTGCATAATCTCTTTCATTATTAAGAATCATTGCCCCTATTTTAGGGATTCCGTCAATATAAAAATTAAGGTGAACATGACCATAAACACTATGATGGCCACTCTTCAAAGTTCCTCCTATCAGCTTCTTTTTATTTTCTTTAACCAAAGTGTCAAAGTCCTTCTCAGAATAACAAACTCTTGCTGCTGCAGCAGAAAAATCCAGGATATCTTTTTTCTCTGTTAGATTATTTGTAGACCCTTCTAATTTAATTTTCATTTTATCACATTATTACTCAATTATTTCACTACTGATTAATAAAATAATTATATATAAACATTTCTATTAACTGAAAAATTTATAATAAAAAATAAAACAGCACAGGCAATAACAAACAGCCCATTGAATGGATTCTTCTGGTTTTGAGCAATGCAGGGAGCATTCCGATGAATGAGGAAACTGTTAAAACAATAAAGCCCTGTAATCCTGTAAGTAAAACAACCAATAATAATATCAAGAATATTACAAAAACAGTTATTTTCTGATAATCTATTTTATTCAATAAAAAAGTAAATTTTTTGCCTATAAATAAGGTTAAAAATACACCAACAGAACCCGCTATTAAAACAGAAGATAACATTATTATTAAAAAATAAATATCTAATTCAGGCAACAATTGCTGCACTGTGATTATGGCGCCGTTTCTCGCTTTATCTAAAACCCAGAATGTAACCAATGAAAAAATAAAATTAAAGGTATTTATAGAGCCAACCAAAACCATAAAGCCGTGGTCTTTTAGATTGTGGGTTATCTGCATAGCTAATAATGCAGCAATCCCTGAGCCTATGCCGGGAAAAACAGCCGTAACAAAGCCTGAAAAAGAGCCTGAAGACAAAGCCTGAATTGTTTTTTTCTTATCCAGTTCTATTTTATCAGTTATTTTCTGTTCAGGAATCTTCTCCTTCCTGTTCAGGCTTATTGCCAAGGTTGAGATTCCAAACAATCCAGAAAGCATTGGAAACAGGGGATTAGCCAGGGAAGGCAGGTTAAAAACAATTATCCCTAAAACACCCGATAATAAAAAGATAAAAACAGCCCAGAGCTTCTTTTTATCCTGAACTAACATAAACAAAACAACCATTATAAGCAAAAAGCCTATATAATTTTCAACAAGAGGATAAACATACCTCACAATAAGAATCCCCGGAAGAAATAATATCATCGAAAACAGCAATGCACCATAAGAGCCTATCAGGGTTAATTTCAAAGCCATTAAACCATTGCCACGCAAAACATACCTGTGCCCCGGCAAAACCCCCAGGGCCTGTGCCTCATCAGGAGCGCCTAAAAAAATAGAGGGAATTGAATCCAGAAAAGTATGGGTCACAGCCATCGACACTATAAATACAATTACAGAAACCAAAGGAAATCTTAAAAGAAAAAATGAGGAATAACTTAAAATCAAAACAGATATAAGATTTATATGGATTCCGGGAATCAGGCCTGTAAAAATGCCTGCGAATATACCCAGTATTATCGATAATATTATTACTAAAAACATAATTTATTGTTTTCATAAGCTTAAATAAGGATTTCCCTGAAAAAACCAGAAGATTTTCAAAAAAATTAGATATTATTGTATAGTAGTAAATATAAAAAGATTTAAATAAACAATTATATTTCTTATAATAATGACAAAAACAGAAGAATATTCTCTTTATAAAAAAACACTGGAAAAATATTTTGATTTAAATAAATATAAAATCAAAGAAAATCCTGTTGTATTAAACATCGGCTGCGGCACAGGACTGGATATAAAGGTCCAGAAAGACTATTGTAAAGCAAAAACAATACTTGGAATTGATATAAACCTGAAACATATAGAAGAAGCAACAAGATTATATGGTCAGGAAAAAGGATTTTATTTTACTGCAGATGATGCAAGATTTTTAGACTAGATTGTAATGATAAATTTTGATATAATGTTCTGCTCTCACCCAGAAGTCTGGCATAGAAATAAAATATGGGAAGAAATCTTTAAAATCTCAACTAAAAAACTTAAAAAAGACAGTTATATGATTTCCACTTTTTATATTGAGAAAGAAATGAATATTGCAAAAGAGATTTTAGAAGGATTATATTATGAAATAAAAACTTCTGAAAAAAATCCTTATTCTTTAAGATTGCCAGAATCTAATTTTGATAAACATGGTTATATTTTAGTAGCAGAAAAGAATTAAATATAAACCAGAGATGCTTCTGATAAATTATTATCTTGTTTTGAAAATTTTACTGATAAATCATGGATATTTTTAGGATTATATTTCTTCTCAAAAAACT
>CAZQLC010000077.1:0-3940 GCA_964594025.1 uncultured Methanosarcinales archaeon | reverse complement strand
TTAAGACAATAAGGACAAAACACACAAAAGACTTGTCTCTTGCAATGTATGCTATATTCACCACAGGAATATTCCTCTGGCTTGTATACGGGCTTTTTATCAAAGACATTCCCCTGATAACCGCAAACATTATAACATTTATTTTTACTTCTGTGATTCTTATAATGAAAATAAAGTATAAATGATATTAAGAATTATTTTCTTTTTGGGACTTTTTTTGTTTCTTAAGATAATCACCCAAAACTGCGCTTAAATAAGGTTTGGAATTCTCCCTATTTGCCCTGTAAAAAGCTACAGGATGCCTTATCATATATAAAGTAACATCTATTGATGCCATCATAATATAATCAAGAAAGCCTATTCCGGTCATTTTTTCAGCAAAATAATTTGCCTCTTTTTCTTCAGCCCAACTGCCTTTCTTGTGATGCAGGAAAAAATGCCCCAACTGAGATGCTGTAACATAATTTTTCCTTAGTGAATCGGGAATAAGCAGGGTTTCAAAAATCTTGTCTTCATCTTGTTTTTTAAAAGTACATTTTATATAACGTCCGTCAAAAACATAGGGAGAAATAACAACATTTAAGCCGTGGTCTTCAAATAATTTTTTAGTATCTATATTATTTTCATCCAGATAATACTCTTTTCTGACTTCTTCAACAATATCATCAATATAATCTTTCCTGTATTGGTCTATTTCATGAAATCTTCCCATATTAATCAACATCCATAATCCCAAGCATAGCATAGCCGAACCTGTCCGAGACCCTTACAGCATCATTATCATTTTTGAACTGGACTATAATGCAGTTGTTCTCTGTTGTGAAAACCATGGTCTCATTCCCTTCCCTGACCCAAATAACTCCTGTTTCTGCACTTACAATATCACATTTCACAACAGGAGTGAGATTATTATACTCTTCAGGAGGCTCATAAAAGGCTGAATGTGTTGGTATATTTGCCATAGAATATCTTTCCCCCAGAATTCTTGCAAACTCAATTGTACCCAGGACAACCTTGGACGACATATTAGGCATCAGTGTTATGTATAGTTCACCATCATATTTCTGGTAATGGGCAAGTATGTCAACTGCTTTGCCCTCTACATAAATATCCTCCAGGCTTTTCGGGTCATTATAAAAAGGGATATCATAAAGCTGTCCTTTGACACCTCTTACCTGCGTGAACCATATATCCCCTATTTTTTTAAACTCAAAGCCGTTGTATACATAGGTTTCGACAGTATCTTTATTTATTGTATTATAAAGAAAAAATACACTAATACCAAAGCTAAAAAATACTAAAAAAATTACAACCATGAGAAGTTTATTGGCTTTATGGATTTCTTCAGAGCCTTTTTTTATTTTATTTAATTCCTTTTTTTCCTTTGATTTCTTGGAAACTTGCTTTCCAAGTTCAGAAATCTTCGATTTGGGTAATTTCTTAGTCATTTTCTTCTGCGGATTCCTCAGTTATTATATTGTAAAAGCCATAAATAAGCCTGTCCATGAGAAAAATAAAATCCTGGCCCTGGCCTTCAACTATGATACATGAATCTTTTTCATATATTTTTGTTGTATTTGAAACATTGAAATAGATAACAGGCATATAAACAGTTGAATTATCGCAGTTCAGAACAGGAAGCTCATAATCAGAGCTGTTTTCTGATACTGCATTTATTATGCCTATTCCCTCATTCATTACCCTTGAAGGCAGCTCAAACCTTACAAGGTCGATATAAATCAAGTCATTTTTTTCATAATCAGGGTCAAATGAGACTATCCAGTAGATGCTGTTTTTTAATAAATTTATTATATCATCAGAAACATTAATATAATCAATATCTGAAGGAAGCACATAAAACTCCAGAATATTTCCCTCTGCTGTTGTTATATAATTGGTCCTTTCGCTGTTTACATCAAACCCGAACCCGTTATATGCCATAGGGTTATTCTCATCATTTCTCATTGTAATCCCGAATATAGACAAGATCATAATCAGGGCTGTAAAGACAGCTATGAATATCTTGGGCCCTTTTGATTTTTTCTTCTTGAATTTTCCTTTTGGCATTTTTTATAAAAGAAATAGTTGGGATTTAAAAAAGTTATTTATTTATGTAATGATTATTTAAATAATTAGAAAAATTAATAAATAAAGAAAAGATATATTGATTATGAAGATTTATCGTGGTCTTAATTATTATGAAGAAAAAATTCCTGTAAATAAAAATATTGTTGAACTTTTTACTCAGGATAAACATGTGGGTTTTTACATTAATTATTTCGATTCGGTTCTAAAAAAAGAAGATAGAACCTCTTTTGGTGCAAACTACGGAACTAGACTTCCTGGAGATTCTAGATATTTAAGGGGTATAGAAACAGATGATAAGGTTTATGAAATTGATAAAAAAAATAAAAAGATAAATGTGCATTCAAAAAGCCCTGATAGTTTTTTATGGATTTTACTTGATATGGACAAGATAGCAGACAATACTGTTGTAATTGAAGGAACTCTTGAAGAAGTTCTTGATGAATTTAAAAAAGCAGGTTATTCGATAGAATAAAATAATAATATTCATTCGGATTCTTATAACAGATGTTAAATGAAATTCAGTCTTTATTCTTTAAGTATTTTTTTAGTGCTTCCAAAACCCGGGCAGAAGTTCTCTTTTGATACATTAAATGGATGCCCTCTTTTACCAACATTGCTAAATGCTCTGGGTTGTTTATTTCTACCTCTGTTAAATCTGATAATTCGTGAATACAACCTTTATTACGAGGTTGTTCTTTTTTTCTTGGAATAAAAGAATATGTTTCTAATTCTGTCAGAAATCTTGTTTTATAATCTTCTCTTTGTTCTTCCGGCAATCCTTCAATTGCATGGTTTATCCAGATCGCAAGATTTCTTCCGTATTTACCTGCCCGAGTTTCTCTCATATTAGAATTAGTATTCTGTCAAATATTATAAATCTAACGGAGCAAAACTTAAACTCTAAATTTTTTCTTTCAGCATTTTTTACCTATAACCCCAGGAAACCAAGCAGTCCGTATACGACAAAAGCCGGCCAGACAATAGCTTTCAGAACTCCTAAAACTCCCATCCAGAAGCCGGTTGATGTTGTTATGAAGTATATTGCTGCGCCGATAAAGCCTAGGCCGTAAACTGCTCCTCCTCCGTTACAGGAATTGGCAAATTCATTCTTGCATTTTGTTTTTTGTTTTTTCTTTACCATTTTATCTAAAAGAAATAATTGGGATTTAAAAAAGTTATTTTTTTCTTCCATTACATTATTATAATTCAGCTCTAAATAATCCTTACAATTTTTTTACTATACTGGAGTAGTAATAATACAAAAGATTTATAAATAAGTTTGATGTTCCATAAGAAAAGATTAAAATGCAATTGTATAAGAATCTAAAGGATAATATTGGAAATATAGGAAAAACCCTGAAATATACAGGATTAGTAACCACATTTTATCTAACTACATCTGTTCTTTCTCATAATTTATTTGCCCAGAACACTAAAAAACCTGAATCCAAGCCAGCCAATCCTGATTATTCCCTGGAAGAAATCACTGATATCTATACGCAATATGATAAATATCTTAAAAAGTTTTGCAGTGACAATATTCTGGACTATGATGAGATTGTAAAACTACATAATTTTCTGGATGAAAAGGCTGATGGAATCCAGAAGCCTGAAAATGATATAAGTGAATATATAAACAGAAAAAAAGAGAATATGAAAAAAGAGAGAGAAGAAAAAGAAAAAGAAAATGATTTATCTGAATACAAGAAAGGCCTTAATCAAATATTTGAAAAGATAAGAAACAATATTATGCCCTATTACCCAGGTCTTTTTGGCAGTAAAAATAATAAACTAAACTTAATATACTCATCAAATGAAGAATTATCTGCAAGAAATAATGAGCTTTTATCTC
>CAZQLC010000076.1:0-3946 GCA_964594025.1 uncultured Methanosarcinales archaeon | reverse complement strand
TTTGTGTAAAAGGAGTGGCTGAATATTATTATACAAGATACGGCCCATTGGGTTTGGGACTGCCTTATGTATGGGGGGGAGAAAGCCCTTATCTTTTCGATATAACTATAGATGACCAGAAAAATAATCCTGATTCCTTTTTCAAAGGTGTTTCTGTAACTCCAAATGAGCCATGCTCAAGCAGGGCCTGCCCTTTAACCCAGCCGGGCTTTGACTGCTCAGGCTTTGTATGGTGGGTATTCAATCATGCTGAAGTTCCTGGATTTAAAGAAAGAAAGGATGCAACAGAATACAGGAATAATGCAAGGAATAATGATAAAATTATATGCGGCGAAGGCCAGAGTACATGCACTGTTAATTATGTAATTGAAAAAGCTGAGCCAGGTGACTTATTGTTTATTAATCCCAAGCCGGATGATAAAGTCGGGCATGTGGCTGTTTATGTAGGCAATGGAAATATAATGGAGTCTGTTTCAGGAGGCTTAAGAAATATAAGCCTGGCTAACTCAGGCTATGATAAAAATGATATACAAAGTGTTTACAGGTTTGGTTATAACACTGAAGGAGAGGAGGAGTTTGACAAGGATATATTTGAAGGCTCTATCGGTGTTTCCATCAGCGGCAGTTCTGCAATGTCCTGCCGGGGTTATGATGTTTCCCTTATTGATGATAAATTAAAAGGATGTTTAAGATACCAGGATGTGTTTGAGAGATACATGGCTCAGGAAGGCTTGTTAAATAAAGTGGATATGCTGTTTATTTATTCATTAGCCTGGCATGAATCAGGATGCAGGAACATACAGGAAATTAAATCTGATTTTGAAAAAACCAATGATCCAAGGGAAACATGGAAAGGTGGGATTATGCAGGTGGATTCATGCTGGGACAAATGTTCTGATGAAGAGATAATCCAAAGAGGAATAGAGCTTTTCTCTAATGATTATGAAAAAATAGAGGAATTCGGGGCAAAGGATTCCAAGGTTGTCATTACCCTGCTTTTGTTTTCATATAACAGGGGCTTGGGTGCAGCAGAAAAGGCATTTAAATATTATGATGAAATGGAATTAAGTCTGGATGATGCAATGTATAAGGCTTGTGCAGATTATTTCAATGCAGATGCTCTTGTGGGAAAGGGACAAACAGGAGTCTGTGATATAAAAAATAAAGAGAAAGGCGATTTAGAAAAATGCTGTGCAGGTGCAGGTATGGGAAAAAACTATCCTAATACAATATTAAGCATATTTGATAATTTCTGTGAACAGGCAAACGGCGAAGTCAGTGAAATGCCTGTTTTTTCCTACAATAATATAGGGCAGTATAGGATAACCCCTAATTTCCAGGTTGAGATAGATTATGATTTAAGTATTTATGATGATTTAAAAATAGTAGTTTCTGAAATTTATGATGAATGCTATGATAAAGAATGTGTTCAGACTAAGATAGATGAATGGAATGAACAAGAGGGCCAAAGCTTTGTTCTGGATATGGGTTATTGTGGTAAAAATACCAATCCTTCTAAAAAATTATTTTATGATATTGCAGAGGAATTTAATTATGCAAAAAATGCTCAGGAAGAAACCTGTTATAATGCTTTTACTATTGATTATATTGATTATAATGTTTACAATAATATAAAACCAATATTGCCTGACCCAAATGAGCTTATTATATATAAGGATATTGAGATATATCTTTCAGATAAAAATACAGAAAACTATGATTTTGGTATTGTAGAAAATAATATTAATTTATATGTATTAAAAAGAGGGGATGAGCTGACCTTAAATATGGGAATGCCTGTTTTTCAGGAACCATGTAATATAATAAAAGACAAGTTAATTATGTGTGCAACACCCATGCCAGAATCCCAGAACTCTGTTTTTTATAACAATGAGCCTGTTAATATTGGATTCTCAATACAGTTAAAGCCTGAACCCATTGAAGAGGTTCCTGAGGAGTAATCCTTTATTTTTATTTTAGAAAGTCATACCCCGCAAAATATCCTGTTTGAGAACAACAAACTTTAAAAATAACAATTAAATCTTATTTCCTGTAAAGTTAATCTTTATCATTTTAAGGGGGTCAAACTATGATAAATGTTCCATTTGATAAAATAAAAGAAAAAATAAAAGAAGAGTCTGGATTATCAGCAGAAGAGATAGACAAAAAGATTAAAGATAAGATGCACGAGCTTTCTGGTTTAGTGAGTAAGGAAGGAGCTGCGCATATAATTGCAAATGAATTAAAAATAGATTTGATAAAAACAGACAATCTGAAGATAAAGGACCTGCTTGCAGGCATGAGAAATATAGATATTACAGGAAAAGTAATGGATAAATATGAATTGAGGGAATTTGATACAGGCGAAAGAAAAGGAAAGGTCGCTAATTTCTTATTGGGTGATGAGACAGGAGTCACAAGAGTAGTTTTGTGGAATGAAAATACTGCTTATTTTGACAAGTTTGAAAAAAATGATATAGTCAGGATAAAAGGAGCTTTTGTCAAGGACAACCAGGGCAGGAAGGAATTAAGCATCAGTTCACAGGATTCAAAGATAGAAATAAATCCAAAAGGCGTAACCATAAATGCAGCTTCAACCTCAGACACACAATATCCGGAAGCAAAAAGAAAGAAATTAGAGGAACTTAAGGAAGATGACACTAATATTGAGGTTTTAGGTACAATAGTCCAGATTTATGACCCAAGATTCTTTGAGGTATGCCCTAAATGTAATAAAAGGGTAAGGATTAAAGAAGACAAATATGTATGTAATGAGCATGGTGTTGTAGAGCCGAATTATAATTATGTTATGAATATCTACCTTGATGATGGTAGTGAGAATATAAGGACTGTTTTCTGGTCAAGGCAGATTGAAAGATTGCTAGGCAAAAGCAGGGACGAGATGCTAGATTTCAGGGATAATATAGATAATTTTGCAGGTGTTAAACAGGACCTGCTTGGTAAGATGATCAAGGTTGTGGGGGATGTTAAAAAAAATGATAATTTTGACAGGATGGAGTTTGTAGCAAGGCTTGTCTTTCCTGACCCTGACCCAGAAGAGGAAATAGAAAAAATTGATAAAGAGATTGAGAAATTACAGAATTCAAAGAATTCTATTACTCAAGAGCAAGGCTCTCGTGAACTTCAACCAAAAGTTGAAGAACTTGGAAACCAAGTTTCCAAGAAAGCAGAAAGTGAAGAAAAAGAACTGAAAGATGCAGAATCAAAAGAGCAGGAAGAAGAAATATCAGAAACAAAACAGGAAATAAAAGAAGAGCCAGAACAAGCTGAAGAAAAAACAGAGATTGAACAGCCAAAAGAAAATCCGGAACAAGCAGTAACTGAAGAAACCAAAGAAGAGAAGAAAACAGAAGAAACTTCAGAAGAAGATGAGTTAATAAGGGAAACTCCTGAGGAAATAGATTTTGGGGATTCTGATGACCTTGATGAAGATACTGATATAGATGAAGACCTTGATATTGATGATGATATAAAATCCCTTGACGATTTATAATCAATAATTTTATAAAATAAAAGAACAATTTATAATTATTTTATAATGTTGGGGATATAATGAATAAAAGGGGATTAATAAAAAGGGGATTAATATTCTTATTAATAAATTGTTTTTTATTAGCTATACTTCTCATAGTTTCATCAGATGGTGTTTTAGCTGCTGCACCAGATTCACCATCTTCTCCAAACTATCCATCAAACGGCGCCATAGGGATAGAATCCAATCCTGTATTAAATGTTACAGTAACAGACTCAGATAGTTCTACTTTGAATGTTTCTTTCTATGAAGGCGTTACTCCTTGGAATATTAATGATGCCTCCTATGATAATATAAATATATCAACACAAGATAGTTGCCCAAGAGATATATTCTTCAAATCAGATGGAACCAAACTATATGAGATAGGTTCTACTGGATACAAAATCTACC
>CAZQLC010000075.1:0-4070 GCA_964594025.1 uncultured Methanosarcinales archaeon | reverse complement strand
TTATCATATACCTGGCCTATTGCCTTATTTACAGAATGAATATTGGCTTTTATTCCCTGGACATATTTAGTTATTTTCTGCTGCTGTTCTTTTATATCCTTTTTGACAATTAATTCCCTGGGATGTATTTTTTCATCAAGGATTATATATACTACAAATACATAAAGGACAATCATCCCGAGATTCAGGAAAATAATAACAATATTATCCATATCCATTAAAAAATTAATTTCTCTTGTTAAAGAATAAAAAAGTATAAGCAGTAATAACGGAATTAAACAAAGGGTTTTCTTTGTTTTTGGCTCTCCTTTATACAAGACAACAAAAAGTATGACTGTCAGGATTAAGGGGAAAAAAGCTGCAATAACATAAAATATTTCTGTATTTGTATGGGCTGCAATTGTAAAAATAAAAAAGAGAACTAAAAAAAGATAAATGACTGAAGCACTGTCGAAAATTTTCTTTATAAAGCCTCTGTTTATAACCAAATCTTCCCCTTTCATCTTATATGACCTTATAAAAAATTAATAATAAACTATAAAAATGTTTTGCTGTTTTTGTGTTTCCGGTAAAAAAACATAACTTTTATAAACAGATAACTATTCCTCTGAAAAAACCCGAGTGAGAAGCGAATTTAGGGTTTCAGATAATGCTTCTTTTTTAATTTTAAGGGTTTTTAATATAATTTAAGAAAAAACAATATAAAATGGCTGAAGATAATAAACCACAGGAAAAAACTAAAGAAAGAAAAGAATTCAAGCATTTGGTCAGGATAGGGGATACTGACTTAGACGGCAGTAAATATATACTTGAAGCATTGAGAAAAATAAAAGGGATTAATATGAGTTTTTCAAATGCTATTTGTAAAATCACAAACATAAACGAAAATAAAAAAGCAGGGGATCTTTCTGATGAAGAAATAAAAAAAATAGATGATGCAGTTAAAAACCCTGTAAAATATAATTTACCAAAATGGCTTTATAACAGAAGAAAAGATTACAAAACAGGTGAAGATGTACATATAATAAAAGGAAAGCTTGATTTTGTTAAGGATGAAGACATCCAGAGAATGAAGAAAATCAAAAGCTATAAAGGGTTAAGGCATCAATGGGGCCTTACTGTAAGAGGGCAAAGAACAAGGTCAAATTTCAGAAGAAGTAAAGGTAAAGGCTCAGGATTTAAAAGAAAAAGATAAAAATAAACCAAAATAAGTGATAAAATATGGGACAAGTAAAAATTTCAAAAGAAGAAATTTTTGAGTCCCAGTTTACAAAAACAGGAGGTTTTTGAACTTGAAAAAAAGTTTTTAAGAGGTAAAATATGGGAGACCCAAGAAAAATCAAGAAAAAATACAAAACCCCATCACATCCATGGCAAAGGTCTAATCTGGAGACTGAATCCAAGCTTGTAAATGAATATGGGCTGGTAAGAAAAAAAGAAGTCTGGAAAATCAATTCTTTGCTTAAAAAAATTAAAACAGAAGTTAAAGAAATCGCTGCTTCTGAAGGGGAAAAAGCAGAAAAAGACAAAAAGCAGCTTCTGAAGAAATTAAAAAGCTGGGGATTATTAAAGCCTGAAGAGGGAATTGATAATGTTCTGGTTCTTGAAACAAAGGATTTGATGGAAAGGCGCTTACAAACATTGGTTTTCAAAAAAGATATGGCTAAATCAATAGATCAGGCAAGGCAGTTCATAGTTCACGGGCATATAAAGGTAGGGGATAAAAAAATGGATACTCCATCATATATGGTAAAAGCCGGAGAGGAAGAACTGATTGGCTTTGTTGGAAAATCATCACTATCCGACCCTGAACATCCTGAAAGGGTTTCAAAAAAAGAAAAAAAAGTCACTAAAGAAGAATCAAAAGAAACTGAAAAAGATAAAAAATCTGAAGAAAAAGAGGAATTAAAAGCAGAAGAAAAACCTGAAGATAAAAAAGAAGAGAGCAATGAAAAATGATAGAAAGGGATTTTGTCAAACAAAAAATAAAGGAATTTGAAATTAAGGAATACATACAGAATAGCATGTCAAATGTAGGCCTAAAGAATGTGGAGATGAAAAGAACTCCTTTGGGAATCAAACTTATTATAAGCGCATCAAAACCTGGATTGGTCGTAGGTAAAAAAGGGTCAAATATCAACAAGCTAACACAAGACCTAAAAGAAAAATTTAAACTTGAAAATCCCCAGATTGAACTTGAGGAAGTTGAAAAACCCTATTCTCATGCAATGATTGTTGCTGAGGAGATAGTAAATTCACTGGAAAGATTCGGATCAAATAATTTCAAAAGTATTGGCTATAATGTAATGGAAAAGGTCATGAGGGAAGGGGATGCTCTGGGAGTTGAGATACTGATTTCAGGGAAGGTCCCGAGTGCAAGAGCAAGAACATGGAGATTTTACAAAGGATACCTGAAAAAATGCGGGAACATCGCATACAGAATGGTGGACAAGTCAGTTCAGGTGGCAAAACTGAAAACAGGCACTATTGGCATAAAAGTGAGCATAATGAAAAAAGAAACCAAGCTGCCTGATGACATCATAATAAAAAAGGAAGAGATTGAAACAGAATTCTCTGAAGTTGAAAAAGACGGAGAATTAGAAGAAAAGAAAGAACGAATGGAAAAAGAAACTGAACATGATGAAAAAGCTGAAGAGCCTGCTGAAAAAGGAAAAAGGAAAAAGGAAACTCAGGCTAAAAAGACCAAACCTAAAAAAGAAGAGAAAAAGGCTGTAAAAAAGCCTAAGAAAACTAAGAAAAAAACAACAAAAAAGAAAGGTAATAAAAAATGAACAAGGAAAAAACCAGATGGGGACTGTGCCATATTTACTCTTCATATAATAATACAATAATCCATATTACAGATATTACAGGAACAGAAACAATCGCAAAATGTTCAGGAGGCCAGGTTGTAAAAAGTGACAGGCTGGAATCAAGCACTACAGCTGCAATGACTTCGGCAAAGATAGCAGGAGAAGAGGCAAAGCAAAAGGGAATTGACGCTATAAACATAAAAATAAAGGCACCGGGAGGGCACAACGGCCCAATGAGTGTAGGCGCCGGAGCACAGGCAGCAATAAGAGCACTATCAAGAATAGGTCTGAGAATAGGATTTATAGAGGAAGTAACTCCCTACCCTCATGACTCATGCAGAAAAAAAGGGGGGAGAAGGGGAAGAAGAGTATAATACTCCTTTAAAATTACAGAGGCAATAAAAATGGCAAAACCAAAAATCGAACTTTTGAATAAAAGCAAAAAACCTGAAAAGATAAGTTTTTTGATATCTGACGTGCCTATAGAATATATCAACAGTCTGAGAAGATACATAATGAAAGAGGTTCCTGTCATGGCTATAGAAAATGTTGAAATAATGAAAAACAGCTCAATAATATACAATGAGATACTGGCTCACAGGCTGGGGCTTATAGTACTGTCAACTGATTTGAAGACCTATAATATAAAAGAAGGATGCAAATGCAAGGGAGAAGGCTGTGCCAGGTGTGAAGTAAAAATGAGCCTTAAAGAGAAAGAGCCCGGATATGTGTATGCATCACAGATAAAATCAAAAGATTCCAAAATAAAGCCTGTTTATGGAAAAACACCTATAGCAAAGCTGAAAAAAGGGCAGAAAATAGAGCTTGTGGCTACAGCTGTGTTGGGAAAAGGCAAAGAACACTCAAAATGGAACCCGGGCCTGGTCTATTATAACCAAATGGTCTCAATAGATATAAAGAACAGGGATAAAATAAATAAGGAACAAAGTGAGTATATGGCTAAGCATTTTCCTGAAGTATTTAAGATTAAAAACAACAAAATAGAGCTGGTGAAAAAAGAATGGAATGACAGTATATTATATCACGATTTTGCAGATGATCCTAATATTGAAATCAAAAGGCTTGACAAATATATGTTTACAGTAGAGCCTTTCGGACAATTAAAAATAAGTGAAATGCTTGAAAAAGCCCTTGATATATTTGACTCACATCTAGATGAGTGTGAAAAGAAACTAAGCAAATGAAAAAAAGGCCTTGGAAAATAAAAACAGGATACAGAATCAACTGATTGAAAAA
>CAZQLC010000074.1:0-4088 GCA_964594025.1 uncultured Methanosarcinales archaeon | reverse complement strand
CGAAAGAAGGGGAAAACACTAGTAAAAACTCCTTCTTTTTTAAATTTTTTATCAGCACTATACCACGCTCGTTCCCCTATATACAAAAACAATAAAGATGAATATTTAAAGAAGAGAGCCTTTACAACAAGAGAACAGCAGTGATGGAAAATCCATTTTCCAAAAGGAACCATATTCAAAGAAGAAAAAGATGCTGAGACAGGAAAAAAAGTAAAAGTAGCCATACTACCAGATGAAACGATATTAAAATTCTGGACAGACGATAATATCTATGATGCTGCACGGAAAAGAGGAAAGAAAAAATTCTATTTTCTGCAGGGCCCGCCTTATACATCAGGCAGGATCCATATAGGGACAGCATGGAATAATGCCCTTAAGGATATAATATTAAGGTATAAAAGAATGAATAATTTTGATGTCTGGGACAGGGCTGGTTATGATATGCACGGCCTGCCTACTGAAAACAAGGTCCAGAAGGATTTTAACCTTAAGTTCAAAGAGGACATAAAAAAATACGGCGAAGCCAAATTCGTGAATAAATGTATTGAGTTTTCCAGAAAAAACGCTGAGATAATGAGCAATGATTTATGGAAACTAGGGGTGTGGATGGATTATGAAAATGCCTATCTGCCCATAAAAAATGATTTTATGGAAGGGGAATGGCTGATGATAAAAAAGGCTGAAGAGAAAAAGTTGCTTTATAAAGACAAAAAAGTGATGACCTGGTGTGCTTCCTGTGAAACCAATTTAGCAAAACATGAGCTTGAATATAAAAATACAGAAGACGATTCAGTATTCTTAAGATTTAAGATAAAGAAAAATGAATTTCTGATAGTATGGACAACCACGCCATGGACAATTCCTTTTAATCTTGCTGTTATGGTGAATCCTGAGCTTGATTATGTAAAAGCTGAGATAAAAGACGGCAAATACAAGGGGGAAAAATGGATTACAGCAAAAGCTTTGGTTGGGGCAGTAATAGGCAAGATAGCAGAATCCAATTTTAAGGTCATAGATGAGTTCAGGGGTGAAAAATTAGAAGGGCTGAAATATGAGCATCCCTTGAAGAAAGAGATAAAATTCCCACAATCAGAAAACCTTCATTCTGTTGTATTGAGTGAGCAATATGTGGATACTTCTGCAGGAACTGGTTTGGTTCACTGCGCCCCAGGCTGCGGGCCTGAGGATTTTGAGGTTGGAAGAAACTACGGCTTAAATCCTTTCAATGAATTAGATGAAAAAGGTAATTTTTCAAAAAAGATGGGAAAATTTTACAACTGGAATGCAAAAAAGGACAATAAAAAATTCATAGATGCCTTAAAAGATTCCCTGATTGCTGTAACAAAAGTAGAGCATGAGTACCCTTTCTGCTGGAGATGTAGGAATCCTGTTGTTTTCAGGACAACAGACCAGTGGTTTCTGAATCTTGGTGAAATAAAGAATAAGATTTTAAATCTTGATAAAAAAATAAAATGGATTCCTGCAAGGGAAAACGACAGTTTTGTCAGATGGGTTGAAAATCTAAGGGACATAACAATAACCAGGCAGAGATTCTGGGGAACGCCTGCCCCGATATGGGAATGTAATAACTGCAAGAATTACGAGGTTATAGGCTCTATTGAGGAATTAAAGAAAAAAGCTGTTGGTAAAATACCCGAGAATTTACATAAGCCCTGGATAGATGATGTAAATATTAAATGTACTAAATGCGGCAAATTAATGAAAAGAACTCCTGATGTTCTTGATGTATGGCTTGATTCAGGAACTGTTTCATGGAATTGTTTGGAGTATCCAAAAAGAAAAGACTTGTTTAAGAAATATTATCCTGCTGATTTTATTTTAGAAGCTACAGAGCAGACAAGATTATGGTTTACTATGCTCATGATTGGTTCTGTGATAATGTTTGATGACCTGAGCTATAAAAATGTCTATACTCACGGTATGATACTGGACTTCAAGGGGGAAAAGATGTCAAAATCTCTTGGAAATATAATTTCTCCTGAAGAGGGCATAAAAAAAGTTGGAAAAGATGGTCTGCGTTATTATATGTGCTCAAACAATGCAGGGGAAAACATGAATTTCAGTGAAAAAGAGGCTGAATTAAAATTAAGGAACTTGAACATATTGTGGAACATTCATAATTTTTTAGTAGATATGAAGAAAAACAATCCTGGGCTTAATAATAATCTGAAAAAACTTGATATTGAAGAAAAATACATATTGTCAAGGCTGAATTCAACCATAGATGAGGTTACAAAATTACTTGATAATTACAGGATAGATGAGGCTGTGCCTTTGATGGAGGAATTGTTTCTTGATTTAAGCAGGACTTACATACATATGGTACGGGACAAGGCTGATGCTGCTGCTGTTTTCTCAGTTGTATATAAGGTTCTGATGGGCATACTGAAAATGTTTTCAATAGTCTGCCCTTTTATAACAGAAAAGATATATCTGAATCTTAAGGAAAATTTTAATCTTAATAAAAAATCCATCCATCTTGAAGATTGGCCAAAAGCTGATAAGAAAATGATTAACAAAAAACTGGAAAAGAATATGAAGATCACAGAAAAGATAATCAAGAATGGATTAGCATGCAGGGATAAGGCAGGCATAGGAAAAAGATGGCCCTTACCCGAGATTGTAATAGATACCAAAGAGGCATTGATGAAGGAGCTGATTAAGAAGCAGCTTAATGTAAAATCATTAAAGATAAAAAAAATGCATGAAAACATAACTTTTGAAATAGATTATGGTTCATTGGGCAGGGATTTCGGAAGCGAAACTCCGAATGTTGCAAAAAAGATAAAGGAGAATGAGAAAAAGATAATAAAAGCACTTGAGGATAATAAGGAGACTGTTGATATAGGCTATAAGATTATGAAAGACCATCTCAAGATTAAGAAAACACCTCCTGAAGGCTATGAGGCTTCTGATTTCAGTTATGGGACTGTTTTTTTAAGTATAAAAACAGATAAGAAACTTGAGAAAGAGGGTTATCTGAATGAGTTGAGAAGAAGGATACAGATGATGAGGAAAGAGATGGGCCTTAATAAGAAAGACAGGATTAAATTATGGCTTGTGGTTGATTTTGATGTGAAAGGCCTTAAGGTTGGTGCAGATGAGATTAATGTTGTTGATAAGATTCCTTCAAAAGTCGATTCTAAAAAGGATTTTAAAGTAAAAGGAAAGAAATTTACTATAGCCTTGAGTTCTAATAAGTAATTAAAAAAAATTAAAAGTTTTAATCAAAATAGAAAGTTTTTTAAACTAAAAGATTAATCTATGGTCTGTTGGGGGTTTAATAATAATGAGGAAAAAAATCTCGATAGATACACCTTTGGCAGAGATAACTTTGAGGAAATATGAGAAGCCTAACAAGATAGAAGACAGGGAGCTTGTCAGGAAATTATGCTTAAGCTTGGGATTATTGCAGCCGGGTGATTCAAGGGATATAATTGTTGATATATTATATGTATTTCTAAAGGAAAATAAGCCATTAAGCTCAGATAATGTAAGGGATATGGTCATTAAGGAAAGGAAAAAACATAAACTGCCTTTAATTGGGATTGCTGCCTCAAATATAAGAAGACAAATATTAAGATTAAGAGATATTTTTCTAATTGAAAAAGTAAAAAACCAATACCGGATTACAGAGAAAAGCAAATTATATGATATTTTCGAAGAGAAAATAGAAAAATACTATCTAATGTCTATTCTTGACAGGGTAAAAGAATACATTGATTTTATTGATAAAAGGTTTTTGGGGTAGGGATCTTTTGCTCCATACATAATAACAATTATATATTAGATATACATTCTTATTTTTATGCATCCAAAAAAATTATTAGAACAAATGGTGATTGGGACATTTGCAGGAGTATTGGGAGGATTAATAATTCTTTTATCTTCAGAACTTACTAAAGACTATTCTCATGGATTATCATATATATATGTATTCTGTGCAATTTGGATATTTTATTATGGACTCTTGTATGTTGTTTTTGTTGATAAACAAAATCAATCAATATTATACAATTTTTTATTAATCATATCATGGATTTTTTTCATGTTATTTTTAATATATA
>CAZQLC010000073.1:0-4098 GCA_964594025.1 uncultured Methanosarcinales archaeon | reverse complement strand
TGCCTGCTTACCCTTCCCATTATCATAACTGCTCCGGGTGCAGCAAAAACAAATCCAAAAAAAGACATGAAAAAAGCAATCATAAGCATTGAAAAGCTTGCCCTGAATTCCGCCCAGCAGTGATAATGCTGAGCCACGATTTTATGTCCCATTTCATGTAATACAAAGCCTATTCCGACAGCAACACCGCTTATTATAAGATAATGCCAGAATGCGAACATTTCCCCTTTTATAACATTGGCAAATGCAATACTGATTATCAGCCATGCAGCAATTAAATCCTTAATTTCTTTTTCTGAGGTTGAAATTCTTCTTTTTCTCATAATATCAATAGAAAATATTTGATATTTTTAAATTTACCCCATATAACTTTACTACTCTGAAAGAGTAAGAAACGAAAATTTTATAAATGAATTCCTTTTTATAGTTAATAATACTCAAGGGGGAACAAAATGAATCATAATAAAAACGAACATAACGATAAAATTGTATTATCCTTGATTTTAACTACAGTAGCTATATTAGTTCTTTTAATAGCAAATAATATTTTTTTAAAAGGCTTGATTTTCGGGGGTTTAATATTAATTCAATCGATGATATTATACCATTTATTCAGCAAAAAAACAGATTTTTCATCTATTGAATGGTATGTATTCGGATGTTTTATTTTTACATGTATTTTCCTTGTATTATTTATCCTCACACCAAATGGTTTCAGAAACCTTTTTGGACTGCAGGTCATAATAATGGATTCATTAGGTATTATATTATTCAACATGCTGCCTGAATATGAATCACTGAAAGAGACAGCAGTTCCTGTGAAGGAAATAAAAATAGAAAAACCAAAAGCACCTTCAAAAGAAGATGTATTTATGGAGCTTATAAAAGAAGCAAGAGATTTGAAAAAAAAGGAAGAGCAGAAAAAAATTGATGACATAACCAAACAGGCTAAAAGGATTGAAAACATAGGAAAGAAATTTGAGAAAATGATGAAAAAAAAAGGGAAAAGCAAAAACAAAAAAGTAAAGAGAGAAACAAAGAAAGAGAAATACACTCTTATCGGAACAAAGAACGGAAACAAATACCATAATCCTGGGTGCAGAATAATAAAAAATGCTCCTAAAAAAGATATTATAGGATTTAAAGACAGAAAACAGGCAAATAACAAAGGCTACACCAAATGTAAGTTCTGCAATTAAGATTAATTTCAAAAACATTTATAAATTCTTTTTTATAACCTTTAATATTAATGATTCCTGAAAATAAAATAAAAGAGCTGAGAAAAGAACTAAAAGATTCTTATAGGCCTTTATTTTTCTTTGATGATGATCCTGACGGACTGGCTTCTTTTTTGTTATTCTACAGGTTTAATAAAGAAGGAAAAGGCATTATAATAAAAGACGGCCCGAAAGTTGAGAAAAAATATGCAAGAAAAGTAAATGAATACAGCCCCGATAAGGTTTTTATACTTGATAAGCCCATTGTTGAGCAGGATTTTATTGATAATATAAGCCAGAAAATAATATGGCTGGACCACCATCCTGCTGTAAAAAGAAAAAATATTCATTATTACAACCCAAGATTATATGATAAGGATAATAATATGCCCACTTCTTACTGGGCTTATAAAGTTGTTGAGCAGGATTTATGGATTGCTATGACTGGCATAGTCGGGGACTGGCAGCTTCCTGAAAAACTTTCCAAAGAATTCAGTGATAAATACCCTGATTTGCTTCCAAAAACTGTAAAAAAGCCAGAGGATGCACTCTTTAATACAAAACTTGGTGAACTGATAAGGATAATCTCATTTAATCTAAAAGGCAGCGTTAATGATTCCATGAAATCAGTAAAAGTCCTTACACGCATCAATGACCCTTATGAAATACTGAAACACAAAACTCCTGCCGGAAATTATATCTATAAAAAATATATGAGGGAAAACAGGAAATATGAAAAACTCATGAAAGAAGTGAAAATTAAAAAAGATAAACTCTTGTTTTTTCTTTACAAAAGCATAAATAATTCATTTACAGGGGATTTGAGCAATGAATTGCTGTATAAGCATCCAGATAAGATAATATTCATAGCAAGAGAAGTCAATGACAGGATGCAGTGCTCTTTGAGGTCAAAAACAATAAAACTGCCTGAATTAATAGAAAAATCCCTCATAAATATCAACGGCTACGGCGGAGGGCATGATCATGCCTGCGGCGCCTCGATAAGCAGGGATGATTTTGATAGTTTTATGAATAATTTCAGGGAAGTTTTAAAAAGTTAAATTAAAACAAAATTTTCTGAATTTAGAAAATTTATACTATAAATTTCCATAAATTTAAAAATAACAGATTTTTCTATATTATAAAATGCCAATCAGATCGCCGATTGTTTCAGTATTGGGGCATGTGGACCATGGAAAAAGCAGCATCCTTGACTCAATCAGGGGCAGCTGTATAATTGACAGGGAGGCAGGAGCAATTACACAGGCAATAGGTGCTTCCATACTCCCGATAGAAACAATAAAAGAGGGATGTAAAAAATTTATACAGGACAATGAAAAAATAAAAATTCCGGGTTTATTATTTATAGATACGCCCGGGCATTCTGCTTTTACAACATTAAGAAAAAGGGGGGGCTCTCTTGCAGACATAGCTATATTAGTTATAGATATAAATGAAGGCATAATGACCCAGACAGAGGAATCAATCAATATACTCCTCCAAAACAAGACACCTTTTGTCATAGCATTAAACAAACTTGATTTGGTTCACGGCTTCCAGGAAAAAGAAGAACACTCTGTATTAAAAATAATAGAAAACCAGTTTCCTGAAGTCAAGAATGAAATAGAAGGCAAGATTTATAATATTGTAGGTAATTTATATGAAAAATTCAGGATAGAGGCGGATTTCTTCAATAAGATTGATTTTACAAAAAAAGTGGCAATTGTGCCATGCTCTGCAAAAACAAAGATGGGCCTTCCTGAACTGATGATGGTAATTATAGGGTTATCCCAGAAATACTTAAAAGACTCTCTTGAAATACATCCTGAGGAAAAGGCAAAGGGAACTATTTTAGAGGTAAAAGAAATAAAAGGGCATGGGTGCTGTATTGATACAATAATCTACGACGGAATATTGAATGTTAATGACAATATTATGATAGCAGGCCTTGATAATGTTATTGAAACAAAAGTAAGGGCTTTGTTAAAGCCTAAAGCATTGAATGAGATAATGGACAAGAAAAGTAAATTTGACTCTGTTGACAAAGCTGAAGCAGCAACTGCATTAAGAATAAGCGCCCCGGGCATGGAAAAAGTCCTTTCAGGAATGCCCTTCATAGCTTTTGATGATACAACCAGGGAAAAAACAGAAAAAGAGCTGAGAGAGCAGGTTGAAAAAGTAATCATAGACACAGATAAATCAGGAGTTGTTGTAAAAGCTGACAGTTTAGGCTCTTTAGAGGCAATGATAACCATACTGAAAGAAAATAATGTTTCAATAAAAAAGGCTTCAATAGGAAATATAAGCAAGAAGGATTTTGCAGAGGCAGAGAGCAATTATGAGCATAATCCCTTTGATTCTGTGATTCTCGGATTTAATGTTAAGAACTGCACTGAAATTGAAGATGAAAAAGTCAAAATAATCACGGGCGATATAATATATAAAATAGTTGAGGACTTTGATGAATGGAAAAAACAGAAACAAAAGGAAAAAGAATCTATGGAAAAAAAGGGCCTGGAAAAGCCGTTCAGGATACAGTTTATGAGAAACACAACTTTCAGGAAAAGCCATCCTGCAATAATAGGTGTGGATGTTCTGGAAGGAACCCTTGTAAAGGGAATGTCCCTAATGAATGAAGAGGGAAAATTATATGATACCTCAATCAAAAGCATTCAGGAGAAAAACAAGTCAGTTGAAGAATCTCCTGCAGGAAAACAGGTTGCTGTCTCATTACCCAACATAACTGTAGGAAGGCAAATCCATGAAGAGGATATTTTCTATTCTTTTATTGATGAAAAAACCTTCAGGAAACTAAAGGAGAAATCAGATTATCTGAATGATTCTGAAAAAAATGTTCTTAGAAAAATAGCAAAAATCATGA
>CAZQLC010000072.1:0-4288 GCA_964594025.1 uncultured Methanosarcinales archaeon | reverse complement strand
TTTTTTAGAAAAAAGAAACAAAAAATCTGGACTCCCCCTCGTCCTTCGGACATATTGACTCCCTTCGGTCGATATTTATTAACGTGAAAATTTAACTGAGCCTTCGGCTTTTTTTCTTGCAGAAAAAACGTATAACAAGGATTATGTGCAATTTTTTACCGGCACATTTTTAATATTAAAAGCATTTTTAATATAGATGACAACAGAAAAACAAATAGAGTTCAACAAATTTATGAGTCAGATAAACAGAAAAGCTAAAGTTTCAGAATGTTTTCATCGTAATTCCGATTGTGATGAAAGAATCATTCGTGCACATTCAATTCAAAATAATAAGATTCTTACAAAGCTTTCAGAAAATGGAATACTTAAACAAATAGGTCAGGATTCATTTTTTACATATGATGCTTCAGATATAGGAAGAAACATTGCAACGACATTTACTGGATTTTGTGGAAAACATGATAATGATATTTTTAAACATATAGAAGAAAATGATTTTGATAATTCTAAAGAACATGTTTTTTTATTTACATATAGGACATTAGCAAGGGAATATGTTGCTAAAAAATTCTCAGTTAATTTATTTAAAGAATTATCAAAAATAAATCCAGATTATTCTGAAGGATTCTTATTAGGTGCAACAAATGCTCTTAAATATCTCGAACGATACAAAGAAATTTTTAACAATGCTCTAAAAGAAAATAATTTTACAATTGTAAAATCAAAAGTTATCACACTAGACTCAGAATATTTAATTGCTGTAAGTTCAGCTTTTTGTCTTGAATACGACTTAAATGGAAATTTAAGCTATGATTTGGGTGAACTTGATACTAGATTAAAAATTTTGTTTTTTAATATATTCCCCCAAGAAGGGGAAACTATTGTGATTTTATCTTACCTTCAGGAAGATTCAGACATATATGACTCGTTCACCGATGAATTGAGTAAATTAGATGAAGAAAAAATAATTGAAAAATTAAATATGCTGATTTGTATGTATTGTGAAAATTTTGTTATGAATCCAAGTAAATGGGATTCAATGGATGATACTACAAAAACTAAATTTGTTGAACTCTTTATTGATACAATAAATCCGAAAGAATCAAAAATGCTTTCAATGAAACCCAATTTTAATCTATTCTTTTAAGTGCCGGTAAAAAACTCAAAAATCAATTAAACCTTATTTATGTGAACTTAAAACAGTTTAGATTGATTTTTAGTTCAAGTAAACTTGAACGAACATAACAGGAATTATATGCAATCACGAGAACGCCTTTAATGTAAATACTAAAAGAATTAATGTATTAGGGGCTGAGCATCAAATGGATTTGGAAATCTTTTCATTTCTGGTTTTTCCTGATACATTTTTTGAAGAAGTGTCATTTGTTCTGGCTTAAATGGTTCATATCTTCTTCCAGCAAGATTATATGTTTCTTCTCCTTGTCCTTGTTCAACAACCATAGCAGCATTTCCTTCTCTCATTGTTTTTGCTAAGGCAGAAGTTAATGCTTCAAAAATATGAGATGTTCTTCTTGTTTTAGGTCCAACCTGACCAGGACTTTGATATAACAATACTCTTTCTCCACTTTCTACTTCTCTGCATAAGTCATCACATGCTTGTTCAAGTGAAAGATAAGAGCCAGAACCCATACTATGCAGATTTAGTGTAACAAAATTTTCATCTCCCTCTTCAAAGATTTCTCTACCAATAAATCGGTCGTATCCCAAACCGTTTATTTCTTCTCTTGGTTCATTTAATGTTGCCATAATTTATGTAGTAAATAGCAAGTATTTAAATGTTTCGGTTTGTAGCTACTTCCAAGTTACTAAAATAATGCTCAGCCCTATATGTCTTTGAAGGCGTTCTCGTGACTCTCTCCGCTTCGCTCCGAGCCACGTTGCACTCTCGCCTTCGGCTCGGGGCAATTAACAGGAATTATGTGCAATTTTCAAAAATCCTAAAATGTTGTGCCCTTTTTCATCAAAACCTAATAGATAAAAAAATTTATATACTATCTGTTCTATAGATTCTATATCAAAAAAGATATATAAAAACATTTGAGGGGGGTTATCAGAAAACTAATCTAGTTTTGGTTATAAAACATTATCTTATAAAAGTGTTATACTATTTTAGATATAATATTATAACATTTAATAATTAAAATCGAAAATTTTAAATATAACAAGAACTATAAAAAATAAAATATAAGTCAATAATTAATAAATAAACTATAAAATAAGTATTATATTCAAAAAGATATAAAATTATAGGGATATATTGATAGGGAATAAACTGGAGCAGGAAATAGTAGGTTTGTTTAGAGGGCTTAATGAGCATTATTCAATCAACAGGATTTCTTCATTATTAAATAAAAGCTATCCTTATATATATAAAAAAGTCAATTTTCTTATTGAAGAGGGAGTTTTGACAAAAATTAATGTCGGCAATTCTCATTTATGCAGTATAAATCTTTCAAATCCAAAAACAGTCGTTCTTCTTTCAATTTCAGATATAAATCTTATAAATTCGAAAACACAAAAAAATAATTCAATAATCTCAGGAAATAATATAAAAAAAATCAGAGAGCTTTTTTCATCAAAAGATATCAGGACTGTTTTTTATTTTAAAGGAAAAATATATGTTGTTAGTGATAAAAAAAATAAGAAAATAATCCCCAAATCAAAAAAAGTTTTTGCTGATTCTGAGTTCATAAATGAAAAAGAGCTTCTGCAGATGGCTGTAGATATTGATGATTTCAATAATAAAAAAATAGTAATTGCAAATTTTGAGAATTATTATTGCTTGATGCAGAAAATAATCAATAACCTAAAAATAAAATTTTTCGAGAAACAAAATGTTCACCAGAAATAATAAAAAAAGAGGGGGGAATTTGAAGAGGTTTGTTTTAGTGGTATTTTCTGTTTTTATAATACTGCTTTGCTCAGGTTTATTCCCTATAAACGCACAGGCTTCTTCAGATTCCACTCATTATCTGAGAACAAATAAGGAAAACTACTGTCTGGGTGAAACTGTTGAAATAAATTTTTCTTCAGGAGATTTATATTTAATATATGAAGGAAATAAAATGAGCTACAGGGGCATAAGCCCTGCCCGTTTTTCTCCTTCTGAAACAGGCACATATACATTAGAGTTAATAACTTCAAATAAAACCAGATTAGTTGCTGATTTCTATGTAAGCCAATCCATAAATATAACAGAAAATAAGATTATGGATGACAATATAACTGTAACAGACAATACCACATATATTAATAACACAAATGTAAATATTACAGATAGTGAAAATATTACTGAATATTTTCTTGGTGAAGAGATTATTTTTCAGTTGCAAAAGAAATTATAATAATAACCAAAGACAATAATTACACTTATTTAGGCAGTCCAAAAGAGAATATAAGCTTTATTCCAAGGCAGTTAGGCAATTATGTCTTCAGGGTTTGTTATCAAGACAAATGTGTTGAAAAACCATTCAGGATTATAGAAAAAACATCCGGCAAAAAGAATTTTTCTGATAATATTATTTATGGAGAATATAACAATACCTCTGGAGAAGATATATTAAATATATTTGACAGCAAAGGCCAAAGGCTAAATGCTGTTGTAAGATTATATGGGAAAAATATAACTGGTAAATATAATGTTCTGGAAATACAGCCTGAAAAAAAGATACTAAATAAAATAATATTAAGAAATGTTCCTGATAATGCAGAAAACCTTAGTTTGTTTCTGGATAATAATGTATCCAAAGAAAAGATAAATGAATTAAAAAAAAGAGGAAAACAGATAGTTGGTTCTTTTGCAGTAAACCCTGAAAAAATCAATTTCACAAACGGCACAATAACAAAAACAGCAGAAGGCAATGAGTTATACAAATGCAAAGACTGGAATTTCACAGAGCAAAAATGCTATGGAACATGGGAAAAGATAATGGACATAATTCCGGGAGAAGATTACAATATCACATTAACCCCTGAAGACCCAGCTTTTGCAGAAATACTCATAACAAAAGCAGTTTATCTGAATGAAACAAGAGATTATATAGAAAATATATATGATGAAGTCAGAGCAAGAGACTATATTTACAAGGAAATCCCTGCAGAACATTATGCAAGAATAACCTTTGAAAAACCATTGGATTCAACCAAAGACATTACAATATATGCAAGAAGCAACAGCTCAGGAAGTGTTGAAGTCTATGAGGAAAATTCAGCTGTAAAGATTGCTGACTTCGGAACAATCACAGATGATAATAAATATAAAATTCTT
>CAZQLC010000071.1:0-4610 GCA_964594025.1 uncultured Methanosarcinales archaeon | reverse complement strand
AATAAACCTTTCCAAAACCATTTATATATCCAATTCTCATTATAAAAAAATCGATAAAATATTTAAATTATTTTAGTTTACATTTATTAATGAGCAGCTTATTGGATAAGATAATAGAAAATGAAAAGACTGAATCCGGGGAACTTATTAATTACCTTCTTGATGTGCCGCATGATTCAATAGATTCAGCATTACATATAGCCCATGCCATAAAATCCGGATTATGTTTCCCTTATTTCCCGGCAATGTTATTAAATAAAAAAGGAGTTATATTCAAACTGGATGAAGACGACCTTACTAATTATCCTAATGAAGACTTTGGAAAAGATATTGAACAATGCAGTTCTCTACAATATTTAACAGAAGATCCTTGTTTGTATATTAATAATGGTCCTAAAATAGCCATACAAAATCCTGAAATTGAAAAATCAACTTTCAAAAGAAGAATACAAGAATTCTCATCAATCAACTCCTATGAACTAGGATGTATAGTCGATATAAAATTATATAAATCACAAACCGAAGATTTATCTTTGCCGAATCCTTCAAATTGTGAAGGAAGTGAAATTATGGCCTCATGGCTTTATAAATCTAATATATTAAAATGGCCTTTTATATTAGAAAAAAAACATTGTGAAAGATTTAAATTACATTTTAATAATGTCCCGGGCATGAAAATTTACTATCCTGATTACAGTTTTTGTCATTTTGAAAAAATAGATGAAAAAGAAATTAAAGATTTTAAAAAATATTTCTCTGAAAAAGTAGAGCCAAAATTAAAAGAAATATTAGACAGATAATTGGTTCCGGAATGGTAAATCTTAAGAACATCAGTAAACCTTCTGATTCATAAATTCTTCAGAAAACCCATCTCAGTTGTTCAGGCCGAAATATTCCTTTCCGTTGTCGGTCAGCCTGAAAGTATGTGCAAAATACTGGCCAAGCCCGGGGCCTAAGATTTTATCCTCATCAATATCTTCTCCTTTATACAGCCAGCCTTTGTCAAGACCATATTGTATGCCGTCAATTAAAAATTTGTTTCTGCGCGTGTCTAAAATAATATAATCTGCTCTTGCATCCACAAAAGCCCTTTTCAGGGAATCCTCGAGGTCATTTTCAGTATAATCCTTGTTTTCCATTATAGATTATAATTTATCATGATATTTATATAAAGATTTTTAGCCTGTAATATATATTATTAAAAAGATAAGAACGCTCACTCCTTCAGAAAATAATATTAATAAACCTTTCCAAAACTTTATATATCCAATTCTCATTATAAAAAAATGAAAAAGCCTTTACTAATAATTATAGACGGCCCTATGGGATCAGGGAAATCAACTGTAGCTAAATTGCTTCAGGAAAAACTTCACAAAACAAGAGGCTATACTGCATTAATTTCTTTGGATAAATTAAAAAGAATTGTATCAGGATATAAAATGGACAGTAAATTTCATCTTGGATTGTCTGCAGATATAGGAATTGTTATGACTAAAGAATATTTAAAAAAAGGTATGGATGTTATTGTGGAAAAAGCATTTGTTTTTGATGAATATATAACTTCTTTTGTAAAACCTTTAAAGAAAGATGCAAAAATATTAATCTACCAGTTAGAAGCACCTAAAAATATTCTGGAAAAACGTGTAAATGAAAGGCCATTAAATGCAGAAGGAAAAAGGCCTCCAAAGGAAAAAATTATGAGAAACATAAGACACTTCAGTGAATTTAGATACAGAAAAGCAAAAGTCTTTGATTCTTCAAAATTAACTCCTGTAAAAATAGTAAATCAAATAATGAAAGATGTTGAAAAAATAAAATAAATCACTGCTCATCTTTATGATAAATATCCAGAAAAATAATCTTCTTCTTTAAACTATTGTAAGAATATGCCAGCCTGTATGAAGAAATATAAACTTCTCTTGTTCCCTTTCTTCCATATCTCATCGGCTTGCCAATATTAGGATTCTCTAATATTTTCTCAATCTGCTTTTTTATTTTTATTTTATCAGATTCATTCTTTATCTTGCTTATTATCTTCAGAAAGCCTTTTTTATAATCAATTTCTAGCATGCTTTTAACTCCTTCAGAAAATCATCCTTAGACTTTGTAACAAACTTACCATTATCATAATCCTGCCATGCTTTCTCCACTCTCTCAGCAAAGATAAGATCTTCTTTAAGGTCTTTGGCCAAATCTTTAATATTTTTCAATATCAGCCTGCCCTCATCCTCTACAATTAAAAATTCATCGCCTTTATGAATATTTCCTCTCAGCTGATTAGGTATGACTATCTGCCCTTTTGTACTAACTTTTGCAATTGCAAATTCCATATTTATCACCAAAGTAAGGTATGACTTACTTATTTATTAATCTTTTGTTTTTATTAAGAATCATCTTTAATAAATCTATTGAGAAAATTTCCGGTTATTTTACGGTTTTAGTAAAAGAAAAAATTTATTTTGAATTATTTGATGTTTTATCTTCTTCTGCACCAATAATATTTTCATACTTTGATAAAAAGGGTATTCTCCATCCGTATGTTCTTAGTTCATATGTTTTTCCTTCTTTCAGTTTCCCATAGAGATCTGAAGAATTAAACTTAAACTCAATAAAAGAATCAGTATTCTCGAAAACTCTTACCCCGCCATCTTTTAATTCAGTAAATATTAAATACTTACTAGACTCCCCGTTTACAACTCTCTCTTTTTCAGTTACCTTAGCAATATATACATCTCTGTCCCAATGTGGTGCGGTTAGCCCTACAGCAATACTTACGCCTGCTCCAATTTTTAAAGCCCAGTTCCTAACTTTTTTTCCAAGATCTGACATTTTTATAACCTTATTATAAAAGAAAAATGAAAAATTATTTATAAATCTTTCTATTACGTAACTACTTAAAAATAAATAATAAAGAAAAACAAAAAACCTATTGATATGGATAAACCCCGCGATTCATAAATCTCTTCTTAAAAAGCCTGTCATCAACCTCTGTATAAGGTATTTTAGTTCCGTCAAAATAATCGCCAAAATTAACTTTGTTATATCTTCCTTTTGATATTATTATTATATTTTCTTCTATCCTGTCAGAAATAGTTATATAAAAAAGAGAATCATTAGTCATATTATCACATACACGGCCCATATCCACGATATATCCCTTTTCAACAGGTTTTCCCGGAGAGCATCCGCTGAAAAACAACAGCAATGTGCCCCATCCCAAAATATTTTCCAGAGATATCATTCAAATATAACAGCAGCATAGCTCACGCTGTTTTTATAATCTGTCTTAAGAATATCTGCAGAAGTATAATACTGCTCCAACCTCACTTTCCCGGGCTTTATTATCTTCAAAAGCAAAGCTATAGGATAAATACCACATATAGTCATTAAATTCTCATTTGTAAAATTCAAAAATCCTTCAGAATCAAAATTCTCTATAAAATTTACAGCCTCCCTGTCCTGCTCATATATCCTTTTCTTAACCTCTGAGGTAAACGGAAGATGGCGGTAATCCCTTCCGTAATGAGTGAAATCTGAAGACACAATAAAAACAACCTTCTTGCCTGAATCCATTATTGTCTCTTTTAAGTCAAGGGCTATTTTATCTAAATCAGCATTTGAATCAATCAGAACAGGCAGTATCTTTATCTTCTCAAGCTTATTCTTAAATATATACTGAATAAAAGGCACCTGAACCTCCAGAGAATGCTCCATTGCATGTGCATTTTCATTAACTTTAATATTTCCTTTCTCTTTCAAAGCCCTTGCAAAATCCTGGTCCACTCTTACATAGCCGTAAGGCATGTCCCATGTCTCCATGCTTATCCCTGAGCCAGAACCTCTGTGATTAGGTCCCAGTAAAATAAAAAGGTCAGGCATTGGCATTTCAGCTAACTCTTTATAAGCCCATGCTGCGCACGGCCCTGAATATTTATAGCCTGCATGGGGAACAATTACAGCCTTTATCTTCTTGTCAGGCTTGGAAGGAAGTGCTCCCGGACCGAACTTGCTTTCAAAACATTCCTTTATTGTCTTATCCAGTACAGTAACTGCTCCCGGATAGAATTTTCCTGAATAAATTGCTTTTCTCATTTTATGTTAAAAATAGAATTAAGTTTTTAAATATTTCGAAAGAAGAATTATCTTTTAATTTTCTCTATAATGAAACCAACTAAAGCTCCTATTGCAAAACCCCAAAAAGGCCAATAGAATAGTTGTGGATTTCCAAATATTAAATATCTGGATTGTGCAGGTAAAATAAGAGAGAGTAATAAAGCCACAAAAGAAAAAATCAAGCCAGTCCATCCAACATAACTTATCTGTTTTGATTTATATCCTTTAATTTTTTCTATGATAAAGCCTATTATCCATCCAATGAATAAAAATATAGCCAAGAAGGGCAATAGGATAAAACCTGTCCAGCCTACTGCTAAGGGATCTGCTGTAAAATAGCTAATAATCATAAAAAGAACATACAACCCAAATGTAATCAAAAGTGATTTAGTTACTATTCTCATTTTATTTTAAAAATAGAATTAAGTTTTTAAATATTTCTTTTTTTATTTCAGCCTTATTGATGAAAAGAACTGCCATGTTTCTTCTATTAAACT
>CAZQLC010000070.1:0-4643 GCA_964594025.1 uncultured Methanosarcinales archaeon | reverse complement strand
TTAAAATTAACTCTTATTTAACTTATCAAACAACCCTTCCTCATGACCTGCACCTATAACTACAAGTATTTTGTCCTCAGGGAATTTTTCCATTATATATAATATTCTTTTTGCCATGACTTCATTTCTTTCCTCAATAAGCACTTTATATATTCCCGGATATCTTTTCTTAAGGTAACCCATGATTTTATTTATCATCTCTTTTTCAGGAACATTTCTCAGGTTTATTTTATTTGTCTCAAAACCAAATTCCTTTCTCATAAAAGGAGCTCTCAGAAAATCCCATATAAGCCTTAGTTTTTCCCTGAATGAAAACTCTTTTGATAGCCTTCTTAATGTAACTGCAATATCCCTATCTATTAAATATACTTTAATCTTATTTTTTCTGCCCAGTTTAACTGCATGAAGCATATCTGAGCCGGGCTCAATCCCAACCAGCCTTCCGAGCTTCTGCTGTAATATATGTCCTATAAGCATGAACAGATAGCCAACCAAACCGAGAGTAAAAACATTCGAAGGGCTTAAGGAAGGCTTTGCCTTAGACAAAAGCCCGTGAAGCCTTCTGGGATCCAGTTCAACTGCCACATGCTTTGGCTTTTCTTTTTTAAAAAAATCATCAATCTCCTTTATGGATTGAGAAGCAATATGGCTTGTCCCTATTATATCTGTATTTTTATAGGACTTCATTTTAGAAATTATTTCAAACCAAAGAACTCATCCAGGTCTCTTATTTTCTTCCTGTCTCCGTATGGTTTCCCGTGGACTTTTATGTTTTCAGCTATGTTATGGTTTAATCTTGTTTCAATATTATTCTCAACCAGATACTCCCTTACTTTCCTTACTAAATACTTCATGTCTGAAAAACAGAATCTCCTGCAGCATAAGCCGCATAAGCAGCAGTATTTGTAAAATATCTCAGCCCTGTTGGTCAGATTCTCATTCTTTATGAAGAGGACTTTTGCCCTTGGGGAAACAGTCTCTTTCCTTAATAATCTGAAAACAGGGCAATCCTCCCTGTTTAAACCAGAAAATGAGCACGGCTTGATATGCTTCTTTATCTCCGCTATATCCATCAGCCCTGCCTTATCCTTTTCATCCTTATTTATTATAATATCTTTTTTCTTAGTCATTTTAGAGTATTATTTATAATCCAGAACCTCTCCTCTGTTCAGGATGTTATTATAATCATATTTCTCCTTTAGCCTCATCATTTTTCTTTTAAAATCCTGAGGGACATAATCCTTTTTCAGTATGCCGTACCCATAATTTGAGCTTACATTCCCCTGGTGTTTTTTTACCAGATTGTACATCTCCTCTCTTAAATTTTTCTGCTCCTGGTTGAAGAAGCAGTGGACAGTATTCTCATTAAGAGAGCCTGCTATAGGTATTTCATTAGTATTCAGCCATTTAAATAAGTCATAAGTCTGGTCTATGGGAAGAGAAGGGTCATCCCTGTATATATATCCCTTGTCAGCCAGAAGATTCTGCACCCCCTCAATCTTGTTCTTTAGTTTTTTCATCTTTAAGGGCTCTATTATTGAACCTTTATTATTTTCATACTCTGCAATTAAATGATAACCTTCACCAAGATCAAGAAATACTGATGATATCCTATCAAACAAGACCAAAGATATAAGGCCTTCTTTCTTTTCAATCTCTCTCCATTTAGTTATTAACTGAACAATATCCTCAAACTCAAAAATATCCATGCTGAAATTCTCAATATTTTTTATTAATTTTAATTTTGCGCTTGCTATTGCCCCGACACATCCTTCTGTCCCTATAAAATTCTCAAAATCCTCTTTATTGTTGATATTATAATGCTTGCCTGTCCCATCCAGAACCTCTAATTCTGAAATCCAGTTTATTGCCCTCTTATATTTAAATGCCCTGAAGCCAAATTTATTCAGTGCCAATACTCCTCCTATGGTGCAAGCACTCTGCTCAGGAGTTAATATAGGAAACATAAGTTTATAGTTTGATAAGAACCTGTTCAGGTTCTCAACAACAATCCCGGGCTGTAATCTTATAAATTTGCCTTTGTTTTCATATTCAAACTCAATTACCTTGTTCATCCTGCTGAAATCCATTATATAATTATTGGTCCCGATTGCAGAGCCTGTACTGTTGGTTCCTGCCCCTCTCAAAGTCAAGGGAATATTTATCCTGTTGCAGTAATTGATTGTTTTTTGTATATCCTTAATTTTTTTTGGAAAAACAACTAATGCTGGTCTTCTCTCAAGCAGGGAAGCATCTATTGAATAAGCCTCTAAATCCTCATCTGAATCCAGAACATTATTTCTTCCTACAAGCTTTATTATGTGTTTATTCATTTTCACTCCTGTATTATTGCATCTGAAAGCTCTATTATTTCCTTATCTGTATTGTTAATTTTTTTTAAATGTAAATAAGTTAAAGGATCCACTACAATTATTTTTTTTGTTTTTATCTTTTTAAGGCATTCCGAAGCCATTTTATCAGCAAGCTCAGGGTTATTATATATAAGGGAGCCAAAATCGCAAAATAGGTTTTTTAAAGACAAATCCTCCACAATATATCCTGCTTTCTCAAGCAATTTCTTAGGCTCATTATTATTCACAAAATCATCCAATATAAGGGAATTTATCAAAGAGACCTTTTCAGAAGGAAATCTCCTTATCCTGCTGAGGTTGTTGTATATGAATGTAGATATGTGCTCTGTTTTTATATCATAATGATTGCTGAATACCTCAAGGCACATTGGGCAGTTGGTTATAATTTTATTTATAGGGTGTGTTCTGAATATTTCTTTATTTTTGTTAAGAAGATGGATAAAATCCTTTTTATAGCCGTTATTTAATAAAAAAGCCCCGCAGCAGTCCAGTTCCTTGATTAAAGTAAAATTTACTCCTGTATTATGCAGTAAGGTCTTGTAATTCTCAACCTGCTCTTTTAATAATTTCTCAGCTATACAGCCAGGGTAATACAAAACATGCTCCCCTTTAAAACTCTGGTTTATTCTTGTTAAAAATCCCATCTGTAAAACACTCCCTTAATTTATACTATATTATAGATTATAGATTATAAAAGAAGGGACATTAATAAATATTTTGTTTAATAAATTAAAAAAAGAATATTTTTATTAACTATTAAGTAGTAATAAAACCGAAAGATTTATAAATATTAACTACTTCGGAGTATAAAATAAATAATAAATCTAGAATTTGCCGAGGGAAAAAATGATAGTTGAAAAAGAATTTTTAAAAAAAATCAAACAATTCAGGCTTAATAGTTATGAAGCAAAATTATGGGTTGCTTTGTTATCAAGAGGAGCTTCCAGCGCAGGCGAGTTATCTGAGATAGCAGATGTCCCAAGGTCAAGAACTTACGATGTTCTTGAAAGTTTAGAGAAAAAGGGCTTTATTATAATGAAAATGGAGAAGCCTATTAAATATATTGCTATCCCTCCAAGAGAGGTTCTTGAGAGGATTAAAAAAAGAATTAAATATGATGCTGATGAAAAATTAAAAAATATTGATGATATAAAAGATTCAAGTGTTGTTAATGAATTAAACAGCCTTTATAAGAACGGGGTTGAGATGGTTGAGCCGTCTGAAATCTCAGGATCTTTAAAAGGAAGGGATAATATACATGACCATATTAATATGATGGTAAAAGAAGCAGAAAGCTCAATTATTATAGTAACAACCACAGAAGGCCTTAAAAGAAAATTAGAATTCCTTAAGACTGAATTAAAAAGAGCTAAGGAAAGAGGAGTAAGGATAAGGGTTGCTGCTCCTTTGAATGAAAATCATAAAGAGATAATAAAAGAGTTTAAAGATATAATTGAATTCAAACATATAGGAAAAATAAAAGGAAGGTTTATTTTAATAGATAGTGATGAACTTATTTTTATGATTATGGATGATGAGGAAATACACCCAAGTTATGATGTAGGAATATGGGTAAACACAAAAATGTTTGCCACTATTTTAAAAGACTTGTTTGAGATAAGCTGGGAAAATATGGATATTGTTGAAAAATCAGTAAAAATATAATTTCCATAAAATAATAATATAGTTTTTTCAAAAATTGAATGTAACTCACCTCTTTTTCCTGGAAAGGTTCTATTTTTCTTGAGCCTTTCTAGGTTTTATATTTATTAATTTATATATTAAATAATTTAATAGACTCCTACACCCTTGTTTCTTATGGAGTTTTAAAATATAAAAAAATATAGTTGCCTAGATTAATTTATTTTTGTTTTATTATTTGATATTATAATAATAAATTTAATTATATTATTTATATTTAATAATTATGTAATTTTTATTTGAATTAATATAATTACAACAATATATTTTTTCATATAGTTTATATATAATAATTATATTTTATTCAGTTATATTATTTATATTTAATAATTATATAATTTTTATTTATATTATTATATTTATATATTTATTATTATATTATATTATTATATTATTATCTATATTGAAAATAATTATATAATATATATTTTATAAAAGATATGTTTTACTATTGTTTTTATTATTATATTATATATTTTTATTTTAAAATAATAATTAATAATAATCTAAAATTTATTTATTTTTTAAAAATATAAATAAATATAAAAAAATAAAATCAAATAAAAAATA
>CAZQLC010000069.1:0-4780 GCA_964594025.1 uncultured Methanosarcinales archaeon | reverse complement strand
AACAAGTCATTGTGGCAGTCTGTAGGTTTGGGAAATGAATATTTACAAATAAAAGCAGGAAACACCTCTGAGAATCTTTCATTCAATTGGTCTGATTCTGTTACAGAATGGGCAAATCTTACCTCTACGAATCAGACAATAATCAAAGGATTAGACTATAATAACAGCAAGGATTCAGCACAATTGGAGGTAAAAGTCAAAGTTCCTTCAGATGAGCCTCCTGGCTCAAAAGTTACATGGTTAGTTTTCACATGGGAGCAGGCGCCTTAAAATGAAAAAAATAAATAAAATATGGATGTTTGTATTGTTCTTATTAGTTATAACTATATTATTAAGCTCATTCAGCTCAGCCCTGGGTGTTGCACCTTCAAGGCAGGTAATAAATTATGATGAGAGGGAAATAACACTGCAGGGAAGAATAATAAACAATGAGAACAAGGATATGAAAATAGGGCTGTATGCTGAAGGCGATCTGGCTGAATATATAAAACTTGATAAGAAAATAATTAAGGTAAGCTCAGGACAGTCTGAAGTAGTTTTCCATTATAATATTAAACTGCCTTCAAAAGAGAAATTAAAGCCAGGTCAGATAGAGTCCAAAATACTGGCAGTGGAGCTTCCTGATGAGAGCTCAGTAACAGATGAAAAGACAATGGTAAGTGCAAGCACAGCAGTCATACAGCAGATATGGCTGAATGTTCCTTACCCAAGCATGTATGCTGACGGCAAATTATATATAAGCCCTGTGAAAAAAGGAGGTGACCTTGGTTTCAGCATAGGTGTTTATAACAGGGGCAATGTTAAACTAAGCTCTTATGCAGACATAATAATAAAAGGGCCTACAAATGAAGTTTTGAAAGAGTTCAGGACAAATGATGTAACAATTGAAACATCTGATTCAGGGAAGATTTATTATAATTATAAAAATAATGAGTTGAATGAAGGCATGTATCTGGCAGAAGCTGTGGTTCATTACGGTGATGGAAAAAAAGAGGAGCATTTTACATTGAGGAGCAATTTTTATGTTGGCGAGGAGGATATTGAGATAAGGGACATAAAAGTTAATGATTTTGCATTAGGAAATATAGCCAAGTTTGATGTCTTATTGAAATCAAGGTGGAATGAAAAAATAAGTGATGTTTATGCAGATATGGAGATATTTGACAATTCAGGGAACATGATTGCAAATTTCAAGACAAATGAGATAGACATGCCTGCTTTATCTGAGGAGACAATCTCAGGATACTGGGATACAAAAGGAATAAACATAGGAGAATATGAGCTTAATGTTGTAGTGCACTACGGCACAAAAACCAGGCAGGAAATGATAGTCTTTGAGATTTTCCTTGATAATATACAATTTAAGGGCTTTGGGACAGGATACGCTACCAGTGCAGGTGGTGAGGAAGGGCAGTATACCTTACTAATAATGCTGATAATCATACTGATAGTTATTAATGTTGGATGGTTTGTGTACTTTAAATTGATAAAAAAAGAGCCAAAATAAAATACAACCACTTTTGAACAATAAAAATGGAAAAATATATAAATTATAACCAATATGATTTTTATATAATTATAGCTAATTATAAAGAGGCATTTTATGGAAAATAATATTTCAGCTAAACTAATAATAATTCTTGTGATTTTGACAGTAGTTATTTCTTTGCTGGGAACATGGACTGTTTTGAATGGAATAAATAATATAAATGCTGTATCTCCAAGGAATTCAGATGAAGGCAATGTAAAACTGAATATACTGCCTAATGATAATGTTCAATCCCAAACAACTGCTACAGGACAGGCCACAGCAGCTGTTAATATTGAGGAACCAAAATAAACTAAAAATAATAAAAACAAATATAATAAAAGGTGCTTAAAAATCAATAGAATTTTTGGCATCTTTTTAATAAAAAAATTAAAAAGGTGATTAAAAATGGATATATCAAATAAAACTTTAGCAATGTTTTTAATAGCCGCAATGGTTATTTCTCTAACAGGAACATTGGTAAGCTTAACAAGAATAAACCAGTTAGGTGTTACTGGTTTTGCAACAGAAAATGCAACAGGAACTGCAGCAGTTGATATAAGCACTGAGGCTGCTTTGGTATTCAGCTATAATACTATTGACTGGGGAACAGGAACAGTCAATGCAACTACTCAGGAGTATTGCAATCTGACTTCAAATGAATCAGAGTCAGAAAATATATGTAGTGATACTACTTATTGTATTGGTTTTAACTGTAGTGGTGAGGCAAATTCAGCAGAGGGATATTTTATCCTTAACAACACAGGTAATGAAGTTTTTACCAATGTAACCATAGAAGCAAACAAAAATGCATCTGGTTTTCTAGGTGGCTCTTTACCTTCAGGGCCTTCTTTCAAGTTTAAAGTAGGCAATGTTACAGGAAACACAGGAGATCCTTGCACTGTTTGGAATCATACAACTTACACAGAAATGGATGCCTCAAGCAATGGATCAATAAGTTGTTATGCTTTTAACTATCAGGATGGCCAGGATGAAATAAGAATGGACGTATTCATTTCCATTCCTTATGATGCCAGCGGGACCAAGAGTGCAACATTTACAGCAAGAGGACATACTCCTTAATCTTTTTAATTGAAGGATTAAGAAACCTATAATTACAAATAAAAAATTTGAGATTATAAAAAAGAAAATTGAAAAATGGTAAACGAAGATATATCAAAAAAAACTATCATTGTTTTAGTTATTTTAACACTTGTTATTTCTTTGCTGGGAACATGGACTGTTTTAAATGAGGTAAAGAATATAAGAAAAACTACTGAAGATAAGAGTAGTGCACAGGGAAATGTTAAATTAACAATATTGCCCAATGAAATAACCAAATCTCAAGAACAAACAAGTGCTACGGGAGCAGTAGCAGCTTTAGAGATAATAAAATCAGAATAATTTTCAGTAAATAATAATTAAATAAAAATTCAGGTGATAAAAAATGGATATATCAAATAAAACTTTGGCAATGTTTTTAATGGCTGCCATAGTGGTTTCTTTTTTAGGAACTTTAATCAGTGTTGACAGAATTAGTAAAATAACACAACCTTCGTTTGGTGGTGCTGCAACATATAACGCAACAGGAACTGCAGCAGTTGATATAAGCACTGAAGCTGCTTTGGTATTCAGCTATAATAATATTGACTGGGGGTCAGGAACTGTCAATGCCACTACCCAGGAGCATTGCAATATGACTTCAAATGAATCAGAGTCAGAAAATATATGTAGTGATACTACTTATTGTATTGGTTTTAACTGTAGTGGTGAGGCAAATTCAGCAGAGGGATATTTTATCCTTAACAACACAGGTAATGAAGTTTTTACCAATGTAACCATAGAAGCAAACAAAAATGCATCTGGTTTTCTAGGTGGCTCTTTACCTTCAGGGCCTTCTTTCAAGTTTAAAGTAGGCAATGTTACAGGAAACACAGGAGATCCTTGCACTGTTTGGAATCATACAACTTACACAGAAATGGATGCCTCAAGCAATGGATCAATAACTTGTTATGCTTTTAACTATCAGGATGGCCAGGATGAAATAAGAATGGATGTATTCATTTCTATTCCTTATGATGCCAGTGGATCCAAGAGCGTAACATTTACAGCAAGAGGACATACTCCTTAATCTTTTTAATAGATTTAAGATAAAATGGGGAATCAAAAAATTATTAATCTTTTAGTATTTTTAATATTCTTATTGATAGCAATGCCCTCCTCCGGAGCTGTATCTGTTAAAAAGCCTTCTCCTGAAGAAAGAACAACAATATTTGAGCCTGGTTTAGAAAGAGAATGGTCTTTTATGGTGGGTGGGGCTGAATATATATCTGTTTCTCTGCAGGAAGGAGCCTTAAAAGAATATGTTACTTTAATTGACCCAGATCCAGATGGAGGGGCAAGAGAACTAAAAGCCAGACTCAAACTACCCCAAGAAATGGAGCCAGGTATGCATACTGTCAGGATATCAGTTGGAAAAGTTTCTAAAGATAGTGGAATGGTTGGTGCAGTAGCTGGGATAACATTTCCTTTATATGTGATCTCACTGTATCCAGGCACATATATCAAATATGATTTCAGTGCTTCAGATACTAATATGGGGGAAGAATCCAGACTTAAATTTGACATAGAAAGTTGGGGACAGGAGAATATAAATATTTTATATGGGAAAGCAGATGTTTTTGACCCGGAAGGTAATAATGTAGGGACAGCAATAACAGAAATAAATTCTTTGGCTTCTACAGAAGAAAAAGTTTTAGAAGCTAATTTTTCCACTGATGGCTTAACTCCGGGAATTTATACTGCAAAATCAACCGTATTCTATGATGGCAACAATAAGACTGGTGAACAGGATAGTTTCAGGATAGGTTCTCCGAATATTTTTATCAATAACTGGACCCAGGAGCTTTATCCTGATGCTATAAATAAGTTCGATATTAAGATTGAGAGTGACTGGGGGAACAGTATTGAGGATGTATATGGAATCATAACACTGAAAACAGATGATGGAAATTTACAGTCACAAACACTAAATATAGATTTAGAAAAATTCCAGAAAAAAACTTTAGAAGGATATATAAACACAAAAGATTTAGATTTCGGAGAATATGATGTAAACCTTAAGGTTTTTTATTTAGATACAAATACTGAAAAAGATGTTAAGGTTAATATAGTCAAAGGAGAGATTCCTGAAGGCCAGAAATATGAAGGATTTACAATAACCTTATCCACCACCACATTGCTTTTAATAAT
>CAZQLC010000068.1:0-4783 GCA_964594025.1 uncultured Methanosarcinales archaeon | reverse complement strand
CAGAAAAAGTCAATTCTGAGATTGAATCCCTGAAGGTAAAGGAAGCAAGGAAGATAGTCAGCCCAATAACAACAAAAATTGAGCCTGTTAGTTCACAAACAGCATATATAAATTATTTGTTCCCTTACTTTATAATACTTATAATAATGCTTGTAAGTGTTTTGCTGAGCAGCAACATAATTGTAATGGAAAAAAATTCAAAGGCATTTTTCAGAAACTTTACCACACCCACAACAAATTTCAAGTTTTTCAGCTCAACATTTTTAACCAATTTCCTTCTTGTGATGGTTCAGGTAATCATAATCCTGGGCATAGTCCACTTTCTATTAGATATGAACTGGATCGCCAATTGGTATATTGTCCTTATCCTGATTATCATAACAATAACACTATTCACTTCCATAGGTATGATAATCGGGTACTTATGCAGCAGCCAGGAAACAGCCCTGATGATTTCCCTCGGTACATCAAGCATACTTCTTTTATTGTCAAATCTTGTCATGCCTCTTGAAAGAATGGCCTCATTTATCCAGGAAGCGGCATATTATAACCCTTATGTGATGGCTTCTGAACTATTAAAGAAAGGCATGTTGTTTTCATTACATATAAAACAGATTTATTTCGACCTCCTGATTTTATCGGGGATTACTGTTATTCTGTTTATTATTGCTTACCTGCTTTCAGTCATATCAAAAAATCAGTATTTTACGGGTTTCAAGGCCCTGAAGCACATTAGCAAGGAGAAGGGAAAAACAAAATTATTTGAACTATCGGGAAAAAACATAGAGAATATTGACGATATGATTGATGAGATAAATAAATCCTCAAAAAAGGAATTTGATGATTTTGTTGAAGAGGATTTCAATGAATTTTCTCTATGGGCAAAAGACATATATAAGAACAAGAGACTATCAAAAATGCTCAAAGGAATAAAAGACAAAGAAAAGATTGTAAAGGTTCTTGAGGAATTTAAGAAAATAGAGGAAAAAAAGAACATAAAAAACAGGAATAAATAAAATGATTTCTATGCTGCCTTGGTATGTTTTTGCTTTTGGGAGTGCTATACTGAACACATTATTCCAGATTATAAGGAAAAAAGCTGTTTCTAAAGAACATGCAATGAACTTTGAATCTGTAAGGGCTATGTATGAAGTCTTGCTTGTACTTTTTTTAATCCCTTTTATTAACTGGTCTTTTGATAAATCAGTCATTATATTAATATACATAGTTTCACTGATAGCCACAATAGGGATATTATATTCATCAAAAGCATTCAGGCACGGTGAAATCTCACTTATATCACCCTGGGCAAATATAAGGCCTTTTTTTGTTGCTGTCCTTGCTTTTATATTCCTGAATGAAGCAGTGACACTAAAACAGGCTGCAGGAATATTCATAATACTTATTTCAGCATATCTGCTTGAATCAGACCACAGGATTTCCAATTTTACTGGGCCATTGAAACACCTGTTGAAATCAAAATACAGCCTGTATTTTATTTTTGCCATATTCTTATTTAGTATTACAAGTGTCCTTGACAGATTTATTCTTACAACAAGACTGGACAATATATTCACATATTCTTTTTTTATATGGATATTTATTGCTATTAATTTCAATATAATCCATGGTTTTATGTATGGTTTTAAAGATAATATCAAATGCCTTAAAAAAGAGAAATATCTGCCTGTCATGGTTGCTTTATGTTCAATGCTTTCAGGCCTTCTGGCATACAAGGCTTTTACAATGGCTTATGTTTCCCTAGTAATACCTATATTGATGATGAGCACATTGTTTACTGTACTCTTGGGAGGAAGGTTCTTTCATGAAAAAAACCTGCTGTTCAGGCTGGGGACTTCAGCAATAATGATAGCCGGAGCTTATCTGATTATAATTTAAAAAAATAATTTTATAAACTTTCTTTGTTTCCAATGTTATATGATAATCTCAATAACAGGAACGCCCGGGACAGGAAAAACTTATTTTGCCAAAAAACTAGCCAGGATTCTGGGATTTGAATATTTAGAACTGAATAAAAAAATAAAAGAAAATAAATTATATGAAGAATATGATGAAAAAAGCGATAGCTTTATCATAAATGAGAAAAAGGTTTCTGATTTTTTAAAAGAATCTATGGAAAAATATTCTGAGGGCGAGAATAAAATTAAAGAATATTTTAATGAGCTATATAAAAAACAGAACCCTGAATTAAAAAAGAACCCCGTGGATGAAAATCAGTTTTATTCTATGGAAAAGATATTAAATGGGCTGAAAGAGCATAAAAAAGAAAATGGCTTGATTATAGATTCCCATTTATCTCATTTGTTCTTTCCTGAAAAAACTGATTTTTGCATTGTAGTAAAAACCGGGCTGAAAGAATTAAAGAAAAGACTGGAAAAAAGAAACTATAAAGAAGAAAAAATAAAAGAAAACCTTGACTCAGAGATATTCAATGTTTGTTTTAATGAAGCTCTGGAAAATAACCTGAAAGTTATTGTTGTGAAGAATTAGACTTTTTTATCAAATAAATCTCTTAAAATACCTCTGCCCCTTTCTGAAAGTTTTAGATTCTTTAAATCCTTAAAAGAAAACAATCCTAAATCATCTCCTTCTTTTTGTTGTTTCTTTAAATCTTTAACTGAATGTTTTAATGAAGCAATAAAAACAAAATACTCACGGAATTCAGAACTTTTTTTATATTCATATTTTTTGAATAATTTTAAATCTTCCAGTTCTATTTGAAGTTCTTCTTTGGCTTCTCTTCTTACTGCTTCTTCAGGAGTCTCATTTTTTTCAATTCCCCCACCAAAAAAACCCCAGATATTTGGATGTACAGCATATTTATCTCTGTGTTGAAGAATCAATTTCTTTTTTTTATCTATTAAAACAAATAAAGATTTTCTTATTTTGTTCATATAATCATTTAAATTCCACTTATTCATAAATATTTATAAACTACAATCTTTTTTATAAAATAATGAAAAACCAAATAAGTTCTCTGGAATTAAACTATCTGGTTGGGGAATTGAAAACCCTTATTGATGCAAAATTAAACAAGGTCTATGGGAAAGAAAACAGGTTTATCTTTGATTTTCATAAAACAAACAAAGGCAAGATGATGCTGGGTATTGAACTTCCAGGAAGAATATATCTTACAAAATACAAGGAAGAATATAAAAAAGAGCCCGGTAATTTCTGCATGTTCTTAAGGAAAAAACTCAGCAATAGCTTTGTTAAGGATATATATACAAAAGATTTTGAAAGAATTCTGGTAATTGAGTTTAAAACCAGGGATAAAATATTAAAGCTTGTATTTGAATTGTTCAGCCGGGGAAACATCATTATGGTTAATGATGAAAACATAATTGAGAATTTATACCGGAAAGAAGAATGGAGTGAAAGAATATTAAAGCCAAAAGAAAAATATAAACTCCCCCCTATGGGCCTGAATATAATCAAAATGGACTTAAATGAATTCAGGATAAAAACCCTGAAAAGCGATAAGGATCTGGTAAGGACATTAGCAGTAAAATTTTCACTTGGGGGCCTTTACAGTGAAGAAGTCTGTGTCAGGGCAGATATAAAGAAAGAAAGAAGCACAAAAAGACTGAAAAAAGATGAGATACGTAAATTATATAGAATAATAAAATCCATGCTGAACAAGAAAAAAGACTCTACTGTTTATTTTGAAGATGGAAAACTCAGGGAGATAACTCCTTTTGAATTAAGGATGCTCCAAAATCTTGAAAAGAAAAAATATAGTTCCTTTAATGAAGCCCTTGATGAAAACCTGTCAATACTTGCTGAAAAAAAGAATGAAGAGGAAATAATCAAGACCAAAGAGGGAAAGGTAGAAAGATTAAAAGAGATTATTAAAAAACAAAAAGAGGACATAAATAAAAGGCTAAAAATTATTGATGAAAACTCTGAGAAAGGAGAGATATTATATAAAAATTATAATGTACTGAAAAAACTATTGGATGATTTCAGGAAGATACAAAAAGAGCATCCATGGGATGAGATTAAAGAAAAACTTAAAAACCATAAGATTATAAAAGAAATAAATGAAAACGAAGGCAGTATTACTGTTGAGGTTAAATAAAAAGCAAATATGACTGTAAAAAAGTCTAAAAGAACGAAAAAAAGATGCAGATTAAACAAAAGGATGCTTGCTGCAGTAATCATAATTATAATACTGTTCACAGGATTTTTTATAATAGAAAAACAATTAATTCTGAAATGCAGGTTTGAGATTGAAAACGTATTTGTCTATGTTGAAAGCTCGCAGTGGTCCCATGCAACTGCCCTGCCGATGGACATAACCCTGACAGTGGATAACCCTTCTCCTCTGCCCAAATACCTGATTAAGATGGATTATGAATTGTATGCTGACAATGAATCATTATCTAGGGGAGTATTTTCAGATAATATAATAATAGGGCCTAATGAAAAAGAGGAATTAAGGACAACAATGTTCCTGAATTTCCAGGATTTTTCATCTGAATTATTAAACTCCATAGCAAATAATCAAGCAGAATACAGCATAAAGATAAAGCCTTATTTTGACTCATTCTTGGGAAGGGTTAATTATAAGAAGGTTGTTGATAAGAAGAATTAATAAGTCTAAATCAATCCACATATTTCTCTAGAAACTTAAGAATATATTTATTAACATCATCAGGATTCTTTATATTTACGCAATGTTTTCCATTAGGTATAAAATTGATTTCAGAGTCCTTTATTTTATCATACATTTCTTATTAATACAATTAAATAATTATAT
>CAZQLC010000067.1:0-4882 GCA_964594025.1 uncultured Methanosarcinales archaeon | reverse complement strand
AGATGAGCTTTATGAAAAAAAGAGGCAGCTGGAAAAAAGATTCCATAATATAAACAAAAGCGACATTAAATACACTAAAGAATTAGGGGAAATAGGAAATGAAACAACAAACCTGATTAACAGGATAGGGCTTCTGGAAAAAAAAGAAAGTCTGAATGAAGAAGAGCTGCACAAACTTGAAGAGCTTAAATATTTCAAAAACCATATTGACGAATCCCTGAATGACATGCAGAAATATATTGATGATGAAAGAAAGCCAATAAAGAGATTATTCAAAAAAGCCATATTGGGAGTGGGTATTGCAACAATAATCCTCAGGATGGGGATGTTATACAGCTATCATAAAGACCATAATACTTATAATAACCCAAACAATAAAACAACCCAGATTCAAATCTATAAACCAAAAGATTATTATCACATCATCAGGAAAAATGAGACATTATGGCAGATAAAAAAAGATTACACTACAGCAGATTCTTATAAGGAAATCCTGAAAAACAACCCTGAAATCAATGATCCTGACCTTATTTATGCAGGCCACATATTGAAAATTCCAAAAAATATTGTTAAAAATAATTCTGATTTGGATATATACAAGAGATATGCTGCTCAAAAAATAATCATAAAAAGAAACCAAAGCCTGGAAGAAGCCCTGACAGAAAAATTCGGGGAAGTGGAAAGAGATTATGTACAGGATGTAAAATTATTCAATGAATGGATGAGCATTGAAACAAAAAGAGATTACAAAAAGCACATAGCCTATCTTCCGATAACAAAAAATGTTCTTGATGACATGAATATAGTTCGGGGAGAATAATCATCTGAATTTTTTGATTATATAATCATGGTGAAAAAATGAATTATTATAAAAAACTGATAAAAAAAACAGGAGAATTATTCCTGATAGGAAGCTTGTTTTTTCCAATGAAAACACCAGACAATACAAAAAGCTATTGCTTATATAGTAATATAAATAAACCTGAAACAAAAGATATATCTGATGGTATATGGGAAAATCTTTTGGAAAAAACTGTGTTTATAAAAGGGGATTTGCCGATAATAATGTACCACGGAATAACAGATAAAAAAAATAAGACCAATAGATTTATTATACATTACAAAACATTTGAAAAAGAACTTGAGACATTATATAAAAATAACTTCAGGATTATTTCTTTTGAAGAATGGACAAAAAAAGATTTCAAAAACCTAAAAGAAGGCCAGAAACCATTTATAATAACTCTGGATGATGCAAGCCCCGGGCAGTTTTTATATGATGACAATAAAAAAACAGATTCTGTTTCAGGAGTTGGTGTAATGGAAAAATTCTTTGAAAAACACCCTGATTTCGGAACTAAAAAAGGAATAATCTTCTTTATAGACAAAGCAGGAGGAGTTCCTTTTGGACAGGAAGAATATGTTAAAGACAAACTTGAATTCCTGGTTGAAAAGGACTATAGTCTGGGAAACCACAGCTACAGCCATGCTAATTTTAAATACCTGAATGAAAAACAGGCTGAAGAAGAAATAAAAAAATTAGAAGAATATATACATAAATTTTTACCAGGTTACAATATCAACAAATATTTTGCATATCCTTTTGGTAGTATTCCTTCAAATAAGATAAAAGCCAAGGTGGATGAGCTGTGTGAATACAAATTCCATGCGTGGGGCGGGCTGGAGAAAAACAGGAATTATGATAATAAAACAAAAGAGCCCATCAACAGAATAGAAATAACGGGCAATTTAAGTTTAGAGAAAAGGGTTGTCTGCAGAAAAAAAACAGCTGTTTTGAGAGAGGAATATAAATTAAAAAATAACATTAATGAAATAAAAATATTTCCTGAAACCCCTGTCTCTGATGCAGTCAGCTCAGTCTGTAAAAATAAAAATGTGTTTAAGGAAATATTCCAAACAAATCCGAATATTCAGGAGTTTAAGAATGGGATTAATTAGAAAAATAAAAAATGTCTGTAATTCAATAAAACAGGGACTTGATTATTTTATAACCCCCCCTAAACTAAAACCAGCTTATGCCTACGGTTATTATAAAAACAGAAATTATTCTGACAATTATATGGATTGGAATTTATGTGAAAAAATAAAAAATATTGAAAAAAATATTGAAAAAAAAAGAAATAAACTCTGGAAAGAAAAAGAAAACAAGTATATCAAAGAGATAAAGCCCGATATTGAAAAATTACTCATGAATAAGACTAATAAATATGAGCCAATGGTTTTGGAAAAAAAGATAAATATTCTTGTCAGAACAGCCCTGAAAGATAAAAACAGAATAAGGGAATATTCTGAAAAAAGAGGGGATTATCTTGGAACAAAAATATATCCTGAGGATAAAAAAAGGAATAAAAAGACATTAGAGCAAAAGGGATTATTGTATTTTTACAAAGAAAGCCCGAATATAAAAGGAAATGAAAGGTATTTTTACAGGGAATCCGGGAATATTATAAAATATCTGAGAAAACACCCAAAAACCACAGCAGGGAATATTCTTAAAAATTCTAATCTTGAAAATCTGATAAATGAAGGTCTGGAAGCAGAAACCATAGTCAAAAAATCAATTGAGGAATATATAAAAAGAAAAAATAAGGGTTTTTTCAGCAGGGAGTATTATATAAAACAATACAGGCATGACCTGGCATCAGATGAAATGAAAGAAGAAATCACAGAGTCATATAAAAACTCAGATAAGACATTAAAAGAGATTTCAAATGACCTTACTAAAAAATACGGCATTCATATATCTGCATCAACATTAAGCAAATACGCAAGAAAAGAATTAAATGTAAGGAATAGGAAAGAAGCGAAAAATAAAAAATAATTTAGAATTTATTAATAAATTAATTATCATGTTTATCTTTATACATTTTTCTATTAGCAGGCACAAAAATTTCCTTCTGTATAAAAATCTTTATTCTACCGGTTTGCCCACCCGGAAAAGCTTCTTTTTCCAGCCTTTCATAACTATAATGATGCTCGCCCACAGAAAATAAACTTTTATCTTTACCAATTTTGTCTAAATAATCATTGTATTTTATATTAACAATCTCCCTTGCTTTTTCTTTTTCTGCTTTTGTCAATTTATGTTCATTCAACCAATTATACTCAAACCCCAATACATATTTAAAACAACTATAACTAATTAGATTTCTCTTAAAACCATTTTTTTGTTTCAAGTATTTTAACCCAAAAGATTTTATTTTATCTTTTTTATTTTTTAACTCTTTTTCAGTCGAATTATAAATAGACATAACAAACTCATCACCACCAAATCTACCTAAACTAATAACAAACTCATCACCACTAAATCTACCTAAACTATCATCCGCCCGGATATCCTTATTAAATATATCAGCAGAATCTTTTAATATATAATCCCCTGTTATATGACCAAAAAATTTGTTTATTAAGCTCATATGTCTCAAGTCAATAAAAAGAACACCTAATGGTTTTTTATCTCTATAGCATTTTCTTAATACTCTTTCTAAATCTCTTTCAAGTCCTCTTTTAGAATAAATTCCTGTAAGATGATCTATTGTTGATAACTCATTAAGTTTAATATTCTCTTTTTTTAATTCCTTATTCTCTTTTTCTAATTCTTTAATTTTTTCTGATAAGGTTTTATAATCGTCTTCAGGCATTTTACCTCCAAAATGTATTTGAGAAATACTGTCAGATCCTGTTTCTTCTTTTTCAGATAATCCATTAGTCATTTTAACAAATAGTCACCACCTATCATCATTCATCAAACTAAGAAAATACTCACAACCCTTTTAAACAATATTCCTTGCTTTCTGTATTCATATAATATCATTTATTTTTATAATTTTCTATTATTTTGCTTTATATCAACATTTTATTTATAAGTCTTTCTGATAATTATCATAAAGTAGTATAAAATAATTAAAATTTATAAATAAATATTAAACAGGTATACAAATGAATATATTGTATTAAAAATAAACCAAAAGATTTAAAAATGGAAAACACAATAATATATGTTCATCAGAAGATGGGATCGGATCTTTTTTAGATCTATAGTATGATTTGTAAGAAAGCAGGGATAGGTATTTAACAGAATAATTCAATGAACCCTGCTGAAAAAAGGGGGTTTTTGGGTAAAAAGTTTCATACCGCAATACAATATAATGATATCTATCCAACAGCAAATAAACAAAATGGCAAAAATAACCAAAAAGGAAAACAACAAAAAAGAAACGGGTAGTTTAAAAACCATAAAAAAGAATTTACCTGAGCCAAGAAAGGGGCAGGTTGAAGAAAAAAAAATGAGCATGAAAGTCAATAAAACTGACTTGAGGTTTGTAGTCCGGGAGATGGTCGGGGAAAAAGCCATACCCATAGTAGAAAGATTATACGGCAAAAAGGATGTTTCTGAGTTTGTTGTTGCAAATGAATGTAATATGGAGATACATGAGGCAAGGAACTTATTGTATAAGATGAATGAAAACAACATTATTATATTCTTCAGGAAAAAAGACAAAATAAAAGGCTGGTATATATGCTATTGGACAATAAACCAGAACATTATCTCTTATCTTAAGAAAAAGATAAAAGAGCAGAAACTTGAAAAACTGAAGCAGAGATTGAAAAAAGAGGAAAACGGAAACCAATTCTATATGTGCAAACACGTCTGCGTAAGGATGGAATTCGATGAAGCCATGGAATTCAACTTTAAATGCCCTGAATGCGGGGAGCTGATGCATCCCCAGGACAATAAGCCAACTATTAACTTCTTAAGGAAAAGAATAAGGGAAATGGAAAAAGAGAAAAAAGCCATGGAAGGCTAGCATGATTATTAAAAACCAAAACCTGTTCTTATCCTATGCCTGAACTTTTCTTT
>CAZQLC010000066.1:0-4917 GCA_964594025.1 uncultured Methanosarcinales archaeon | reverse complement strand
TAAAATAAAAGCTACGAACGAACGCAGTGAGTGACTATGTTTTGATTTTGTTTTTAAAAATCAAAGCTACAAACGAAGTGACTATGTTTCGTTCATTTTGTTGGAAAAATATTCTATGAAAAATAAATTATATGAAATTAATACAAACTAATAAACCTTCATCAATTTTCTTAAACCTGTGCTGAATATCAGGGAAAAGATAATGTAGGCTGCCAGCCATCCCGGAGTCCATCCGAATAGCCTGATGTTTCCAAAAGGCAGAACAGGGTCATGAGGTACATTTACTTGTTTTAAAGGGCCAATATTATACTTTTCTATAACAGGATGATATTCCCCTTTTTCACTGCTTACCCTGATCTCTTTATCATATATGTTATCTCCATAGTCTATAATCAGCATATAATCTCCTTCTTCTGCTTTTAATCTCCATACTGCCTTGTTTTCATTTATTTCCTGTGTTTGGCCGTTTACAAAAACAAGTGAAGGTGTAGAATTAAGGGAAACACTACCTACGGCTGTATCATCAAAATATGCAAGAACACTGAATTCCTTATCGGGCTCCAAAGGCATATAAGCCATATTTGCATTAAGCCAGCTAAATATTATAATTAAAGGTATTAAAGTGTATAATGTAGACTTAAAAGAATGCTTCATATACTCCATATTCTTTGACATCATCTTTGACTGCATATCCAAAGCCTTCTTTGGGTCTTTTCTCTGAAGTTTCTTTATCTCTTTATTAAAATTATTCAGATCTTTTTTCAGGCTTTTCATCTTTTCCTGGTCTGTAGAAAACTTATAAACTAGGGTTACAATAATGGTTATGAAAAAAGAAACGATAATTATAGCTGCCAGATAGGAAAGATTAAGTAAAGGATTCATTACAGGATCCAGTAAATTTGAAAACATCTGCATTTTTATTTTGCCTCTTTTATCTAATAAAATATAATTTGTTTATAAAATTAATGATTAAGACTGCATGAATTTTCTCATCATAGGGTTCATATCCATCATGTGCTCTTTTGCCACTTCCTCATACAGCCTGTAAATAATCATGACTGTAAGCAATATTCCTGTTCCCCTTGATAATGATCCAGTTAAATCTGCAAAAGCAGCCAGAAATCCAACTGCCAGTGAGCCCATTATAGTTAAAGGCCATATATACCTTGCAAGCAGCCTTTCCAGCACTCTTTTATCTCTTCTGAAACCGGGCATATGCAACCCAGAACTCATTATATTCTCTGCCTGACTTGCCGGATCCAAACCTGAGCTCTGCACCCAGAAAAATCCAAACAAAAGGGCTCCACCCATCATTATCAAAACATATGCAACAGACTGCCATGCCATTGTATAGGTAACACTCCCTGTTATTAATGCCCTTATTATATTATGGCCGTTAAGCCATGCCATAGATGATTCTGAAGCCTTAAATACTAATCTCGCAAACAGCTGTATATTGGCCAGCAAAGCAGCCACAAGTATAACAGGTATATTGCTTGGATACATGAAACTCAAAGGCCATCTGACCCCATGACCCCTGATTCTGCCAAAACCCAAAGGTATTTCAACTTTCATTGCCTGGACATAAACAGCCATTATGAATACCAGAACTGTGAAAACCAATGAAGATAAAAGTATCATTGCAGTGATGGTTTCTCCTGTCCCCAGAGACCTTATCAGTTCAGGTATTGCACCTGCAAAAGCCTCGGGATTCTGCTCAGGATGAACCCAGCTCAGTGCCCTTACAAAAATCTGCTGTGAAACACCTGCAGCAATAAACAGGCTTATACCTGAGCCAAGGCCCCATTTGGAAACTATTTCATCCATAAACAATATCATTAATCCACCTAAAAATAACTGCAGGATAAGTAAAAGCTGTAATTGAAAATACAAGGGGGTCCCCTGAAATACCTGGGACGGAGCTAATCCTCCCATAAAAACATATATTGCTGCCTCAAGCAGGACAAAGAAAAGAGCAAGAAGTTTTTGTATTCCCTGAAACCTTCTTTTTCCTTCATGGGTATGCAGGTCAAAATGCACCATTCCTGTCCCGTTTAACAACTGCAGAACAATGGATGCTGTAACTATAGGCCCAATACCCAGGCTTATTATGGAGCCGAACTTGGCACCCAGTATTATAGATAAATATTCAAACTGGGCCATTGCATTCTGCCCCAACCCAAATAAAGGAATCATCCCTAAAACAAAGAAAAGAGAAAGAATTATCAGAGTCCATTTGATTTTTTCCTTAAAAGGCAGCCTTTTCTGGGTTGGCGCCTTGACTTCAGGAAAAATATTAATAATTTTGTCTATAAAAGCCATTTTAGTTTATTGTTTTATTACTTTTAGTCCTGATCTTGTGAATCTTTTTTGAGTAATTTATTATTAATCTGATTATTATTTTCAGAAGGTTTTTCTTTCTTTTCTTCTTTTGCCTCTTTTTTTACCTCTTTGTTTATTTTCTCTTTTATTTCTACGTTTTTATCTTCAGTTTCCTCTTCTGCCTGCTCTGGCATTTCTTCCTTTCCTGTTTCATTCTTTTCCTGTTTTTCTTTTTTGGGCTTTAGGATTATCACTTCCCCTCCTGAGCTTTTGACCTTTGAAACAGCTGAGCCAGAAGCACATAATGTGGTTATATTCATCTTTTTGGTAATATTGCCTGTACCGAGAAGCTTGTTCTTTTTCAGGTCCTTAAGATTGAGATAATAAACAGATTCTTTTTTCTTTATGAGCCCTTTTTCAAGCAGAATATCAAACTTTTTCTCAATATCCTTAAGGTTTATCGGCTTTTGCTTTATTTTGTTTTTTGACTTGAAGCCGTGTTTTCCCGGCCTGGGATAATTATCATATTTCCATATGCTTGGCTTGTTCTGGTCCCCTCTTTTGCCTGTTCCTGCATTTCCCCTTCCCCCGCGGTTTCCTGCTCCCCTTCTTTTTTTCATACTGCCTCCTCCGTGGGTCTTGGAGCCTCTGTATTTTCTTACCTTTTTTCTTTTTCTGCTTGCCATATTATAACATCCTTTTCAGCAATTCATTTATTTTATTTCCCCTGTAACCCAGGGCACCGCCTTCACCAAAAGGCCTTTTTATGCCTTTTCTTCCGAATCCTCCTCTTGGGGGATTTAACCTGAATGTTTTTTTATTATCTTCTTTGCCTTTTTTATCTTTTCTTTTCTGTACCAGAAGAGCATGGGTTTCATCATCAATCTCACCATATGCCACATAATCCTTAACCTTAAAAATCATGCCTTTGTAAACATCATTGTTTTTAACCACAACACAATTATGTTTCTTATGAATATTTAGCATTTTCAGGGTTGATTTTTTGTCTTTTGTGACATTGACCAAACCTCTTATCAGAACAACTGCGATTTTATCACCAGTTTCTTTTTTCTGTGCCTGTTTTTTCACAGGAACTGTTTTCTGCGTTTCGGTTTTCTTAATCTCTTCATTGTCTGTTTTAACAGAAGTTTTCTTTATTATCTTTATTGCAATTTCCTTGTCATCTTTTTCAGTCATTTTTTGTCCTCTGTTATCCTTCCTTCAGTTATTGCCAAAGTATCTATATCCTGTGCTTTTATCTTTGTAGATATTAATTTTTTCAGTGCTTTTACACATGCATACATAAGGTTGACTTTGTTTTTTGTCTGCCCTTCGGTATGGGACCATACGTCCTTTATCCCTGCCATTCCCAGTATTTTTGCACATTCCTTTTCAACAACAAGACCTGTTCCCTTTGGGGCAGGCATCAGTTTTATCCTTACAGAGCCTTCCTTGCCCTCAACTGCGAAAGGTATTGAATGTGGGGTTTTGCAGTTGCACTTCCATGAGCCACATCCCCTGCTTATCTTGAATATGTTTAATCTTGCTTTCCTGAAGGCCTTGTCTCTTGCAGGAACTGTTTCTTTTGCCTTTCCAAATCCCAGGCCAATATAACCATTCCTGTTCCCTACAATTGCCATGCATGAAAACTTTAGTTTATTTCCTTCCTGAGTCTTTTTCTGTGTTCTCCTGAAAGAAATCCTTGCTCCTCCTCCGAATTTGCCTTTTACCTGCCCCAGTAAAATTAAATCCTGCTCCAGGTCGGGTATTAAAAAATCAACTATCTCGGGCTCAAGAACTGAAAAACCATTATCAAGTATATAATCAAGGTCTTTTATCTCCTGGTTTTTTACTTTCTTGCCTGTCTCAGTTTTAGGCGACCATTCCTCAAGCACAGTCTTTTCATCTTTTTTGCCTGAAAACCTGGATCTCTTTCCTGACCTAGATTTATTAACTTTTTTCATTTTATCTTTATCCGCCATAGATTTTTTTTCCTCTGTTTTTTTATCTATGATTTTTCCGGTTTTTTCTTTTTTCTTTTTCATGATTATTTACCTTCTATCTTTTTTAGTATATTATCAAACTTTTTAGTCATATTATCATCTTTATAAGCTGAAAACTGGGCAGGGTTTTTTTTGTTTTTTATATACTCCATTATTTTCCCTCCTTCCAGATGCTGCTGGTCGGGGAATTCTGTTTTCTCGCCGTGCGGAATATTCAAACCCTGGTCAATAATTCCTTTTAGCACAGCCTTAAGCCTGAATGAAAACTTATTCATTCCTATGTCCAGAACAGCATTTTTTATCCCTGCATCCATTACTTTAACTGCAATCATCCTGCCTGTCAGATAAGCAGCAGGAACATTCTTGAATGAGTATTCCCATCCATATTTTTTTAATGCTATCTTTTTTAGATAGAGCATCTCCTAATTTATTAGAAAATCGTGTTGCAAAAATCATGAAGAAAGATATTTCAATTTTTGAACAGTTTCAATAAAAATCTTTTATCTAACTCGACATAGTGTCATATGAACCAATAGGACTTTGTCAAATTTATATAATTTAGACAATTAGAAAGGATTATATTTTAAATTCC
>CAZQLC010000065.1:0-4953 GCA_964594025.1 uncultured Methanosarcinales archaeon | reverse complement strand
TTCCTCCTTATTAGCATATCCCTCTTCAGGCCAGCTTTTCAACCCATCATTATTAAACCTTGGTATAATATGGAAATGTGTATGCAAAACAAGCTGACCTGCTGCTTTTCCATTATTTAAACTTAAATTAAATCCGTCTGCACCAGTTCCATTAACAACAGCCTTGGCAACTTTTTTCAAAAACTCAATAAGATTAGTTTCCTCTGGAAAATCAAATAAATTTTCAGAATGTTTTTTTGGAACAACTAAAGTATGCCCTTTATTTATAGGGCCTATTGACAAAAAAGCCAGAAACTCTTTATCTTCATATATTTTGGCACAGGGAATTTCCCCTTTTATAATCTTGCAGAATATACAATCCATTTTAAGCAACCTTAAAAATTCTCCTTAATCCAGGCAAGGGCTTCTTCCATATTACTCACTTTAGGATCATAATCCCTTCTGCCTATCCTGTCTATTAACAAAGATTTTGCATTAATATTTTTAGCACTGTTCATATCTGATTTTATTGAATCACCCACTATAAGAATATCATCTGCTTTTAATTTAAGCTTTTTCAATTGTTTAGTTAAAATATCCTTCTTCAGAGATTTTTCCTTAAATGAAAGAAAAATATCTTTAAAATATTTTTTCAGCTCATACTTGTCAACAATGTCCTTTGAAAAAACATCACAGTTTGCAAACATATAGATTTCATAATCCTTTGACAACTCTTTTAAAATATCAAAAACCCCATCATAAGGCTTGCTCAGCAGTTTATTCTTATTCCACATACCAATAAGCTTTTCCATCTGCTCATCAGTTATCTTTATATCAAAAGCATCGCCAAGGGCATTAAAAGCATCCTTAAGCTCTTTATAGGAACTGGTCATTAAGGTTTTCTCTAATTTTTGTATATAACTCGGAAAATCCATATTTATATTAAGAATATATCTGATCTGTTTCACAGGACTTGGAAAAACACCGTTTTCTATTATTGTTCCCTGCATATCAAAAAATATTGTTTTCATTTTACCCCTTTTATTTATAGAAAAAACAGGGATATTTAAAGATTTTCATTTTAGCCATTACCATGCAAGGTATTTTTCAAAAAACTGATTTTCATTCCTTACGAAATATTTTCTTGCCTCCTCAACAATAACTATTAAAACAGCAAAAGGCACTGCCAGAGACAGGTCATACAATGTCAAAGAGTGTGTTCCGAAAAAATTCTGTGTCAGAGGAAGATAAACAATAATAGACATTAAAAAAAGCTCTGTAAATATTCCAAGCCATATGAGCTTGTTCTCAAACAGCCATTTCGAACCTTTCTTAAAAATAGACTCTCTTCTTGTCCTGCAGGTCAGAACATCCGGAATCTGGCATATTACAATGCTTGCAAAAAAGGCGCTTACTGCCTTTAAATACAGCGGGTCATTAAACATCAATTGCTGGCCAAAGTGCCATCCCCCGTTAAGAAGAATCACGAAATAGGAAAAAAAGCCAGCTGCTGCCTGTATGGGGCCAATCAAACCATAAGACTTGAACAAAAGCTTTGAGGTTAAAAGCTTTTCATCCTTTGACCTCGGAGGCCTTTTCATAACATCCCCTTCAGGCTTTTCTATGCCCAACCCTAAAGCAGGCACAATATCAGTGCCCAAGTCAATGGCAAGTATGAGTACAATTGTCAGGGGCAGGGGTATGCGGAGAAGAACAAAGGCTATAAAAGGCATAATCTCAGGTATATTGCTTGTAAGGATATAGGCAATGAACTTCTTTATATTCTCAAAAACATTCCTGCCTTCCTCAACAGCATTCACAATTGTGGCAAAATTATCATCCATGAGGACCATGTTGCTGGCTTCTCTTGCGACCTCTGTCCCTGAAACTCCCATGGAAACTCCCATATCAGCATTTTTTAATGCAGGAGCATCATTAACACCATCCCCTGTAACAGTAACCACATCTCCCATGGACTGAAGTGCCCTGACTATCCTTAATTTCTGGGCAGGGTTTGTCCTTGCAAAGATTATATTCTCTTTTTCAAGCTCTTTTTTTAATTTATCATCATCCATATTATGCAGTTCCTCTCCTGTAATAATGTTGGCTTCCTTATCATTATCTACCATGCCGACTTCCCTTGCTATTGCCTCAGCAGTCAGCCCGTAGTCTCCTGTAATCATTATGACCTTGATTCCCGCAGTCCTGCATTTTTCAACAGCTTCACTAACCCCCTCCCTTGGAGGGTCTCTCATACCGGATAAAGCTATGAAGACGAAATCATTCTCATCATCCTTGCTGAATCCAGAAGATTCAACAGGCTTGTAAGCAAAAGCCAGAACCCTCTCGCCGCGGGAAGCAAATTTTTTGTAATGCTCATATATCATGTTCCTGTTTTCATCTGAAAGAGATATTACCTCACCGTTTGATAAAACCCTGCTGCATTTTGCCAGGACAATTTCAGGAGCTCCTTTCATATAGGCAGTTATCTGACCACCCTCCTGGTTCAGGGTTATCATCCTCTTGGTTTTTGAGTCAAAAGGCTCCTCATGAACCCTGGGATTTGATTTGTTCAGTACATCAACATCAATAAAATTATTTGAAAAACTCATCAGAGAGGTTTCAGTGGGGTCGCCCTTGAATTTTCTTTCCTTGTCATCATTGTCATATTTGGAATTGTTGCATAAAACCATTGTCTTCATCATATGCAACAAGCCTGAAGTGTCTTTCATATCCTTTTCATGAACATTCTTTTCCCTGAAATTAATGAATACTGAGTTTACAGCCATATTGTTTTTTGTAAGGGTTCCTGTCTTGTCAGTGCATATGACTGTGGTTGAGCCTAATGTCTCAACAGACTCAAGATTCTTTATCAGGGCATTCTTCTTCGCCATCCTCTTTGAGACCATGCTCAGGCATAATGTTACTGTAGGCAGTAATCCTTCAGGGACATTTGCAACTATGATACCTATAGCAAATACAAGACTGCCTATCATCCTGTGCCCTAACAACAGACTGATTATAAAAAAACTAAAACCCAGGAAAACAGCAATTGATGAGATTATCCTGATAAAATGCCTTAGCTCTTTGTGTAAGGGAGTTTCAACAGATTTTGTTTCTTTTGTCAATAAAACAATATTACCTATCTGGGTATTCATGCCTGTTCCATAAACAACTGCCTTACCGTTTCCAGACTGTACAAGAGTCCCTGAAAAAACCATATTCCTTGATTCAAGTATATGCTCATGTGTGCATTCAGTCTTCCTCAGCTGGGGCTCTGATTCCCCTGTTATGGATGAGTTATCCACCTTTAGGGAATTCTCCTCAATAAGCCTTGCATCTGCAGGAACTTTACCTCCTTCTGATAAGAATATTATATCCCCGGGAACTAATTCCCCGGCAAGAATCTCCTTTCTTTTCCCGTCCCTTAAAACATCCACCTTATCAGGCATCATTTTCTTAAAGGACTCCATGATCTTTTCAGACTGGTATTCCTGTATAAATGTAAAAACAGCATTCAACAGAACAACAGCCCCAAGGGCAACCCCGATATAAAAATTGCCTTCATTGGGGGACATATACTCTGCAAGAAAAGCGAGCATAGAGCCCAGAATCAGAAGCAGGGCAAAGAAGTTTTTAAACTGGTTTAAGAACTTTATAACGCCCGGTATTTTCTTTTTTGTTTCCAGGGTATTATGGCCGTATTCCTTTAACCTTTTTTCAGCTTCCTCTGTTGACAAGCCTGACTCAGAAGACCTTATCTGCTTATACAGCTCACCCAACTCGATTTTATGTTCGTTCATATTCCTCTTTTTTCATTAAGGGTTTACACGAAGTGTATAACCCTTCTTTTGGGGTAATAGCCCTTTAAAAGGGCTATTGGACAGACCGGGATTTGAACCCGGGGCCTCACCCTAGCCGAGGGCGTATTCTACCAGACTGAACTACCTGCCCTTTTTTAAAAATTAATTTAAACCAGGAGTTATATATCTTGATTGAGTTATTGAATTATGTAATAAACCCCGGGTTCTTACCAATTAATGTTTGGGACTGCTTATTTATAAATTTAATCACAATTTATTTAAATAACTAAAATTCATCTTTATACAACACCTAAAGATGCTGGTTTCTACCAGATGAATTTTAGGGATTAAAAAGACTAGTTTTAATCTCGTCTTTTAAATAAAATATATATTATAAAAAATATGGAGATTATAATAAGAAAATACGCTCTGGAAAATGCTGTAAAGCATAACGGCAAAGCTCAAATGGGTTCTGTAATCGGTTCAATAATACAGGAAAAGCCTGAAGTTAAAAAAAATATAGAAAAAATAAAAGAAGAAGTAAGGAAAATTGTTGAAGAGGTTAATTCTACAAAAAAAGAGAAGCAGCTGGAAGAATTAAAACACCTGGCTCCTGAGCTGCTGGAAAAGAAAAAAGAAGAACGGGATATATTTGAAAGCCTGAAACTGCCTAAAAAACAGGGATTGGTCACTGCTTTTCCTCCGGGGCCTGAGAAATACCCTCACTTAGGACATGCAAAAGCATGCATCTTGAATTATATGCTGGCTAAAAAACATAACGGGAAATTTATCCTGAGATTTGAAGACACCAACCCCAACTTAGTAAAAAAAGAGTTTTATAAGATATTTGAGGAAAACCTGTCATGGCTTGGTGTTGAATGGGACAAATTACAATATGCTTCAGATAATATGGAATTGTTCTATAAAATGGGTGAAAAGCTAATCAAAAGGGGGCATGCCTATGTTTGCTTTTGTGAACAGAACAAAATAAGACAGTCAAGAAGAACAGGAAAGGAATGCAGATGCAGGAAAAAAAGTGCAAATGAGAACCTGAAAGCATGGAAGGAAATGAAAAACTATGAAGAAGGCTCCTGTGTTGTAAGAATGAAAATTGACCTTAAACACAAGAACACAACTATGAGGGACCCGGCAATATTCAGGATAATTGAAA
>CAZQLC010000064.1:0-4994 GCA_964594025.1 uncultured Methanosarcinales archaeon | reverse complement strand
CATAAAGAGATTTACAGTTACAGGATAAACAATATAAATAGAGATAATATAAATAAAATATTAAATTTACATAAAAACAATATTCTATGCATAACCAATCATTATCTTAATCTTAATAAAGAAAAAATCAAAAAAATAAGAGAGATAATAGAAAAAATAGAATAAAATAATTCTGTATTTTTTTATTTATATATTATATTAAAACCAAAACTTACGGAAATAACATATTTCCTAACTTAGGAAATCCTTCAGATTTCCGTAACTTACAAAAATCACAGATTTTTGAAGTTCGAAAATGTCCTCATTTTCGTAACCTTTAAATACCACCATACATAATTCTATGTATATGGAAGACAGAACTACAATCCAGATTAGTGAAAATTTAAGAAAGGAATTAAGGATTTTAGCCTCACAAAGGGATAAAAATTACCAGGAACTATTAAAAGATATGATTTCTGTTTTCAGGGAACTAGACAAAGAAAAAACCATAATTTCCATACCCTCTAAATTAAGCTCTAAAATAGAGGAAAAGATAAAGAACACTGATATAAAAACAGTTTCAGAATACATCACTTTTTTACTGAGAATGGTTTTATCTGAAGAAGGTAAAGTTAAAGATATTAATGAAAAAAAGATCAAAGAGAGACTCAAAAAATTAGGCTATATATAAGGTAAAAAAATGGACCATCTGGACAAACTGGAAAGCAAGTCAATTTACATAATAAGAGAGGCCTATAAGAAATTCAGAAAAATAGGCATGCTCTGGAGCATAGGGAAGGACAGCACAACTATGCTGTGGCTTGCCAAAAAAGCCTTTTTCGGAAAAGTCCCTTTTCCTGTAATTTACATAGACACAGGAATGCATTTTAAAGAAATGTATGAGTTCAGGGATGAATGCGTGAAAAAATGGGATTTAAACCTTATAGTCTCAGACAATATTGAAGAGGCTGAAAAACAGGGCATAGGCCCTAAAGATAAATTAAAATGCTGCACAATGAGAAAAACAGATGCTCTGAAGAAAACAATTGCAGAACACAAATTCGAGGCTTTATTACTGGGAATCAGAAGGGATGAGCATGGTATCAGGGCAAAAGAGCGTATCTTCAGCCCGAGAGATAAAGACTTTAGATGGAATTATAAAAACCAGGCCCCTGAATTGTGGGACCAATATAAATCCCAAAAGGAAACTGAACAGCACATAAGGATTCATCCTTTACTGCACTGGACTGAGACAGATATATGGGATTATATATTAAGGGAAAATTTACCAGTAAATAATCTTTATTTTGCAAAGAAAGGCAAAAGATACAGAAGCCTTGGATGCAAGCCCTGCACACTGCCGGTAAAAAGCAGTGCCAAAACAGTAAAGGAAATAATAAAAGAAATAAAAGAAAGCAAAATTGCAGAAAGGTCAGGAAGAGCCCAGGATAAAGAAGAGGCAAATGCGATGCAGAAGCTTCGTGCATTAGGCTACATGATTTTGTTTTTATAATTAAAACCTTCACTTGACAACTAGAAGTGAAGAATAAAAATGGGAAAATGGAATATAAATATAATATACCAAAAGAGAGATTAACAGAACTATACTTAAAAGAGAAAAAAAGTATGAAAAGTATATCAAAAATAATTGGCTGTTCTTCAAAAACAATTCTTAGAAGACTAAAAAAATATGAAATAAAAACCAGAACGCCTTGGGAACATAAAAAAATAAAATTAGATGCAAACAAAATAAAAAAGTTATATTGGGAAGAAAATAAAAGTATAAATGAAATAGCTAATGAATTAGGAGTATCATATACTAAAATTAGGGAAGATATGATAAAAAATAATATTAAAAGAAGAGATAATAAAGAATGTTCTTTGAATAAACCCAATCTGAAAAAAACAAAAAACTTATGTTACATTCTAGGAATATTAAAAGGAGACGGCTATTTATATAGGAATAAATCAAATTATTGTATTGCCTTAGAATCTATAGACTTAGATTTTATTAATTCATTCAAAAACGCTTTAAAAAAAATAAACCTTACAAGTGGGGGACCTTATGAAAGAAAAAGATCTGAAAGAAGAAATAAGATATATAAGATAGAAGCCAGATCAAAAATATTTTTTAAATGGTTCAAAAACCTGAACTTCAAAAAAATAGAAAAAGTGATAAAAGAAGTAAATGGAGAAATAGAATTTATAAGGGGGGTCTATGAATCTGAAGGTTCTTATTTTTTAACTAAAAAAAGAAGACCTATACTTGCTATCGGTTCAACAAATAAAGAAGTCCTTGTTTTTATAAAGAGAACAGTTGAAATTCTCAAACTTTCCCCAACTTTTCCAAAACCATGTCCTCTAAAGAGTGGAAAACCATACTATAAATTATATTTTAACAAGGAAAAAGAAACTAAGGAGTTTATAAAAATAATAAATCCTTGTATAAAGAAAAAACCAACAAGGAGGATGAAATGATATTTGAGCTTGCAATTGGAATTGGTATAACTATGGTTTTGATTGCATTTCTTGCAGAGTATGTTGACTCAACATTAGGGATGGGCTATGGCACTACATTAACACCATTATTGTTGTTGATGGGCTTCAGTCCATTACAAATAGTGCCTACAGTGCTTTTATCAGAATTATTCACAGGTTTGTTGGCGGCTTTCATGCATCATCGTGTAGGAAATGTTAAATTTGATTTCAGGAATGATCCTGAAAGCAGGATAAAGAAAAGGCTGGGTAAACTTGGGTATATGCCAAGATCAAAAGAATCAAAGGTCGCCATAGTGCTTGCCCTTTGCAGTATTATTGGTACTATACTTGCTGTTTTCATTGCTGTTAACCTGCCAAAATTTTATCTTAAATTATACATAGGTATTTTAGTGTCGGTCATGGGAATAATAATTTTAGCAAGGCACAAAAAATCACATAAGTTCTCATGGAAGAAAATCATTGGATTGGGAGCAGTTGCCTCATTTAATAAAGGGCTATCTGGTGGGGGATACGGCCCTGTTGTTACCTCAGGACAAATACTTTCAGGAATAGACAGCAAAGCCTCAATAAGTATAACCTCTCTTGCAGAGGGTTTAACCTGCTTTGTAGGTGTGATAACTTATATTATACTGAATATAAATATCGACTGGATCCTGGCACCTTATCTTATAACAGGAGCAATAGCATCAGTGCCTTTATCTGCTTATACAGTCAAAAAGATTAAAACAAAGAAATTCACACTTATAATAGGGATTGCAACCTTATTTTTAGGACTATTCACACTTGCAAAATTATTTTTATAAAATGAAAAAAGAAAACCTTAAGCTTGTAATTGTAGGCCATGTGGACCATGGAAAAAGCACTTTAATAGGCAGGCTTTTTTTTGACACTGGCTCTTTGCCTGAAGGGAAAATCGAGGAAATCAAGGAGATATGCGAGTCTTTGGGAAAAGACCTGGAGTTTGGCTATATAATGGACCATTTAGCTGAGGAAAGAGACCAGGGCATAACAATAGACACATCACAGACTTTCTTTAATACTAAAAAAAGGGAATACACAATAATAGATGCACCAGGGCATATTGAATTTATAAAAAATATGGTTACAGGAGCAAGCCAGGCTGAAGCCGCCATATTGATTGTAGATGTGAATGAAGGGGTAAAAGAGCAGACAAGAAGGCATTCATACATATTATCTATGTTAGGATTAAATCAGGTTATCGTAGCCATGAACAAGATGGACTTAATAAATTATAAAGAAGAAAGATTTAATAAAGTTAAAAAAGAATTGAAAGAGTGGCTGGATAAAATTAACATAAAGCCCTCTTATATAATACCTATTTCAGCAAAACAAGGGGATTTTATTGCAAAAAAAACAAAAAACCTTGAATGGTTTAAAGGCCCCACAATATTAGAGGCTCTGGACAGTTTTAAAAAAGAAACACCAATGTTAAAAAAGCCTTTAAGATTTGCAGTCCAGGATGTTTATAAGTTTGATGAAAGAATAACAGCAGGAATGATTTTGTCTGGGAAAATAAAAGAAAAAGATAGCATAATAATACTTCCTTCAATGGAAGAAACTATTGTAAAAGAAATTAAGGAATTCAATAAAAATCCTAAAGAGGCTGAAGCAGGAAAAAGTATTGGAATAACAACAGAAGACTCATTATTTCTTGACAGAGGCAATATAATTATAAAAAAAGACGACCCAAAACCTAAAATTACAGACACAATAAAAGGCCATCTGTTCTGGCTGGATAAAAAGCCTTATGAAAAAGGCGAAAGAATTTTATTTAAATTATCAACCCAGGAGGTTATGGGAGAGATTGAATCTATAGATAAGGTAATAGACTCCTCAAGCCTGGAAACTTTAAGGGAAAATGCCAAAGAAATAAAAAACAGGGAAGTTGCTGATGTTATAATAAAACTTAACAAAGAGATTGCTATTGAAAACTTTAATTTTATTCCCAGGCTGGGAAGGTTTGTTCTGGAAAGGAAAGATACCTGTGCAGGGGGCATAATAACAGAGGTGGAAAAATGATTGTTGTTTTTGCAATAGACGCTCTGGAATATGAAATGGTGGAGAAATTTGACTGTAAAAATCTAAAACAAAAATATTACGGAAAAACCAATATTGAAGAATTTTCACAGCCGAGAACAATGGTTTTATGGTCTTCATTTATGACAGGAGAAAACAAAGAAAAAGAAGTTTTAAAAAACGGAAATGAAGAAATGTGGAACAAAAAATGGCCGATGGAAAAAACCTTTTTCTCAGAGTTTGAAAATCCAATTGTCCTTGACCTGCCTGGCTTCTCCTATGACTTAAAAATCCATGAAAGATCAAGAGAATTATTGAAAACTTTTTTTGAAGCCAAAGATCAGAATGAAAAAAACAATATAAGAAAAGAATATAATAAGGATGCTTTTGAGCATCATAAAAAAATAAAAGAGCAATTCTTCAGGGCTTTAAATGAAGAAAGGGATTTTGTCCTGGGCTATTTTTCTGTGGCTGATGTT
>CAZQLC010000063.1:0-5154 GCA_964594025.1 uncultured Methanosarcinales archaeon | reverse complement strand
CTGGATGAACTGGTTTTTGAGAAAAAGGGGAAGAAAGGCAATAATGATGATAAAACCCATATCTCTCCAAATATATGCTATATCCTTAAAAGAATAAATAATGGCTATAATCTGATTAATTTAGAGCAGTTAACACTGCCTGAACCAAAGGTTGTTTATTCCAAGACCGAAACACCAGAAAAGAAAAACCTTGGAATAAAAGAAAGTGTCCGTAATTGTTTATTGGATATGTCTAAAAATGCATTGTCAAGAAAAACCCTTTCAGCCATTAATTTGGTCTATTTTAAAGATAATTATTATGATATAGAATTTTTTGGAAGATTAAAAGAGGTTTATGATTTGCATAATTTGACAAATTCTAAAATAACAGGCTTAGATCAAAACGTGGAGCACAAAGAACTCAGCCAGTCTCAGATTCAAAAAAGATTGTTTGAAATCGCAGCAGTACAGGAAAAAATGAATAAAGAATATGGAAAAGATTCTATTAAGATTATAGAAGAAATTATAAAAACTATTAGAGGAGGCCGATAAAAATGTATAGGAATAATGAAAATAAAACAAATTTAGGTTATAATAGAAGTTTGGAGATTAAAACTATTGTTAATAACCTTAGAAACAAGAAAAAAGAAATGAAGAAAGCCAGTGAACTTATATATGAACTACAAGATAATGGTTTTATAAAAAAAGGCATGGGCAAGCCTATCAGAGGGGCAAAAAAAGTAATTTATGGTCTTGCTTCTCATCTTCCGGGAGTTAAAGATAAAATTGACCCTATGATGAGAGGAGACCCGTTGGATGTTATGGAAGAAAGTTTTAGGGGTTATCCGAATGATATAGATGAAAACATAAGGAATCTAAGTGTAATTGTTCAGGAGACTGAAGAAGAATATGAAGAACTAAAAGTTGATGTGAAGAAAGCAGAAAAAGAAAAATGGGATGCGAACAGATTAAGGGAATATATTATGAATGAAAGCAATATAGCCATATCTGAGGAAGTAAAGAATTTCTTTATATATACTACAAACCAATCAACTCCGGAAAAACTGGAAGAGAGAAGGACCAGTATGTTAGAGATGCTTAAAAACCAATTATTAGTTTTGGAAAAACAACAGGGATTAATGGGAAAAGTAGCAGAGGTTGGCAGGGAAGTTTATGACAGGGCATTAATTCAATACAGTGGTTTCATGGCTGTGAAAGATCCCCTGGCTGTTATGAAAGAGGCTGCTTTGGGATATGCTGAAACAGATGATCTTGGTCTTAACTCAAAAGAATATATTCAAAATTTCGTTGAAAAAACAGCAGATACCCTCGGGGTTGTAGTTGAGGCTTTATCTGTTATAGATGAAAATCTTATTGCAAGCAAAGAGACAGCAGAAGTCATAAAAAATGCAAAAGAGAAGCTTGAATCAAAATTAAAGGGAGAAACCGTGAAAGTGAAAACAAAAAGAAGTCAGATTAAAGTTTCACAATAAAGGTGAAATACTATGGTGAGAAAAGGATTTGATATATTAAAAAAACATGTCGGAAAAGGAGAAGACACTGAATCATCCGGGGAAGGGGAGTCAAATATTCTAGAGGGCATGCCTGAGATAATAGGTAAGACCAATAAAAATTTAGGTGCTAAAATAAAGGAAATAGGCAAAAAAGAAGAAACTGAAACTCCTTATGCCACAGAACTTCCTGAACAGGAAATCACAGAAGAGAAGGAGCCAGAACTGACAAATGAAGAATTTGATAATAATATAGAAGGAAACTTTCTTGGGAAACCTGTTGTAATGGTGGAGAAAGTATTAAACAAAATAGTAAAAGTAGGAGAAACAGAAATACATACTGCTCTGGTAGACAAGAATGGTGACCAACTTGTTGCCGGGGTTGATCCAGACTATCTGGATTACAGGACAGTTAAGGAAGGAGACCTTGCTGTCTATGAAGAGAAAAATGGTTCCCTTCTTAAAGTGATTGATTCTGTCTCTCCTTTAATAAAAACTCCTAAAGTAAGCTTTGATCTGGATAAAGAAGCCGAAGCAGACCCATCTATACAGGTAATAGGTGGGCTTGAGGAGCAGATAAAATTAATAAAAGAAGCCCTGAAAGTATTTGACAAAAAAGAAAGAGAGAAAATGGTCAAGTTTGATATTCCTCCTGTCAGAGCAATTCTTTTATACGGACCAAGCGGAACCGGTAAAACAATGCTGGCAAAAGCATCTGCTAATTATATATCTAAAATATACAATCAAAAATGTTCTTTTTTCTTCAAGAATACTCCTGAATTTTTTAAATCGCACTTAGGAAAAACCACACAGGAAATAAAAAGGTTTTTCACTGCAGGAAGGAAAGCTGCCCCTTCAATATTATATTTGGATGAAGTAACAAGACTGGCTTCTTTCAGAAGTTATGAAGACGGTGGAGCTGAAAGAGAAGTTGCAGGAGCTACAGAAGAATTTCAGGCTCAGATGAATGGCCTTAATAACAACGGACTTGACGGTGAATATACATTAGTTATGGCTTCCACAAATCTTGAAGAAATATTTGACCCGGCAGTACTTGGGAGATTTGACTTGCACATAAAAGTCCCTCTTCCGGATTTTGAAACCAAGAAAAAAATAGTGAAGAGAAAAGTGGAAAGAATAAAAACAGGCAATTTACCAATACAGAAAATAGCAGAAAAAATAGAGAACATTAACCCAAATGCTTCTGGCAGGCATATAGAGGATATATGCAACTATGCCAAAAGAAGGGCTTTCTATTCTGAAAATATTTTGTCTTATAAACATTTTGAAGAAGCTCTTGACCAATATTCAAAAAGGGTTGATGTAAAAATAGGAAGAAACTAAAATGCAATTATATGATAATATAAAGGAGAATATAGGAAATATAGGACAAACCCTAAAATATACAGGATTGGTAACCACATTTTATTTAACTACTTCTTTTCTTTCACAAAATTTATTTGCTCAGGAAACTAAAAAACCTGAATCCAAGCCAGCCAACCCTGATTATTCCCTGGAGGAGATTACTGATATTTATCAACAATATAATATATATCTCAGAAAGTTCTGCAGTGACAATATTCTGGACTATGATGAAATTGTAAAACTACATAATTTTCTGGATGAAAAGGCTGATGGAATCCAGAAGCCTGAAAATGATATAAGTGAATATATAAACAGAAAAAAAGAGAATATGAAAAAAGAGAGAGAAGAAAAAGAAAAAGAAAATGATTTATCTGAATACAAGAAAGGCCTTAATCAAATATTTGAAAAGATAAGAAACAATATTATGCCCTATTACCCAGGTCTTTTTGGCAGTAAAAATAATAAACTAAACTTAATATACTCATCAAATGAAGAATTATCTGCAAGAAATAATGAGCTTTTATCTCAATATATAAATGAAGCATCTGCTATTTTTGATGATGTGGGATTAGACACCCTCATACTTTCTGAATGGAATGATACAAAGGATTTAACAGTAAGGGACTTGGTGGTATTTACAGATATTATCAAGTCCACACAGATTAAAAATATTAATTATACGCAAAGCGCAAAATTGACTAAATTAAATAATTTGCCAAAAGAATTACCTGACCTTAAAAAACATAAAGAAGTTTATGAGAATTTTCTCTGGGAAGTGAAAAAGTGGAAAGAAGGGAGATTAACAAACAAAAAATTTACTTCTGTTTCAATACTTAGTTTAATTGAACATAAAGCAATAACTAGTGAATGTTCAGATGAGGCTGATGATATTGAGAATATAATTAAAGATTATTTTGGAAAGGACAATAGTCGTTATAAAGATATTTATGTGAAAAATATTGGAAAGCAATTCCCGGTAAAAACAAAATTGCCTTTATGGCTTGGTATTACACTGGGATTATGTGGGCCTTTTATAACCAAAGCACTTTCAATAGTTTATACAGGAAGAAAAAACCATTATGGTGAAATTAATTATGATAGCGCTGATGGTATTGAAATGACACTAAATTCACTTGTTGGAACCATTTTCCTTGATGGCATACACCCTTTGATTTTCCCTTTAAGAATACTTCTTACCCCTATAGTCACAGAAAAGCTTAGGTCATTGATAGACTAAATTATAATTTATAATATATCTCAACATAAATTTATCTTTTCTTCCTCAGAACCATCAAAACCAGAACAGCAATAACCAAAACCATTAAGCCAAAAATAAAATACTTAAATACAGAACCATACTTTGATTCTTTTTCAATAACCTCAATATTTACGCTTTTGCCGTAGCTTTCTTTTTCATTATATAATATTTTTCCCTTTATCTCATAGTTTCCTGTAATATTGGTCTGGTAAAATGTCTCAATCTCTGTGGTTTCGCCGGGATAGGCATAATAGCTGTCGCTTTCTATGACATCTGTAATGATGCCGTTGCTGTAAACCTCTCCTTTGAATCTTGCAGTAACTGTCCTTTTTCCTGTGTTCCTGAAAACTGCTTTTATAGGCAATATTTCTTTTTCTTTTATAGTATTATTTTTTAGCTCTATACTTAATAATTCTCCCTCATCAATAATAGAGCCTCTTTCCTGAACCTTAAATGAAATATCTTTTTCAACACCGCAGGTTTTAGCCAAAATTTCTCCCAGATAATCGCCTGTTTCCAGAACATGCCCGCCAATTTCATAGCTGACTCTTTTTGTTTGTGTGGGCATAAATTCTTCATCCACACTAAATTCCTCACTGAAGATTAATTCATTGTCTTTCCATACATATAAATTAAATTGCGGCTTTATCCTCACATTGCCTTCATTCTTTACATCAGCATGCAATATTATGCTTGAGCCTTCTTCCATAGGCTCTATTTCTACAGCACCCACATTGCATTTTACGATTTCATCACCAATGACCTCTGCTCTTATCTTCAGGCTTACAGTAGCAATTAAGCTTGAGCCTATATAGGCTTCATTTTTTCCCGGAGAAGCCATAAAGCTGATCTTCCCCTCATAAACGCCGTTCATCATGTCTTCAGGAGGATTTATACTGACCAGAACTTCCTTTACAGAAGAGGAATTCAGGACAATAATATCTGAAACATTCAGCCAGTCTTTTATTTCCCCGTAATAATCAGGCTTTACATAGACATTTTCTTTTGAGGTTGTTGATAAAAAAACAGAAGCCTCAGCAT
>CAZQLC010000062.1:4536-5163 GCA_964594025.1 uncultured Methanosarcinales archaeon | reverse complement strand
CGAGGTAAGCAGAGAATGTGAGGTTGAGAGATTATCCTCTATAAATTTATTCTTTTTTGATCATGAGTATGTATGTAAAAACAAATAAAAAATGAAAACCGAAATTTTCAGGCAAAAAAAAGGATTGTCTTTAGTTTCAGTAATCCTGGCAATATCAATATTATGCATTATTTTTGTTATTATGATTAGAGTGAATCCATTATTAAAAAATCTAGTAACTCAATCTGATTCAGACAGATGCAGTATGTATCTTGACTTAGATAATGATGATGAAAAAAATATCGATGATGAATGCCCCTGCGACCCTTATACAGCAAAGGAGTATTATCATCTGGATATAAATAATAAAGATATTTCAAGAGATACAAGGGAAAAATGCAAGGATGTTCCTTTGGTTAAAAAAGATGAACTTTATGTTATAGAAGATGATTTTGAGACAGACTGTATTCTTCCTGATGGTGTTTCTGAGGAACTTATTGAGAAGCAGGAAGATATATTAGTACAATATTGCATCACCCCAAAAGAAGACTGTGATATTTTAGTTCAAAAGGAATGTAAACTAAAAATAGCCGGCTTAAAGATAAATACTGATTTGAGTTGAGAAAATGCATCTGAAAAAAATACAGA
>CAZQLC010000062.1:3272-4526 GCA_964594025.1 uncultured Methanosarcinales archaeon | reverse complement strand
GCAATGCAGTATTGCATTACCTCATATGAGGAATGTGATAAATCATTACAGGAAGATTGTAAACTAAAAAAAGACAGCATAAAAATAACTACGGATTTGAGTTAAAAGATGTATCTGAAAAAAATACAAAAACAAAAGTCAAGAAAAGCCATAATCACCCTGGATTTTTTAATAGGTCTTATAATATCTATTGCCATAGCCACACCTGTTGTTATTTTTGTGGGCAAATATATGGCAGGCCAAAACAAGGCCCAGGACTCTTTTTTTGAGCTGGTAGATACTTTGAAGAGCTTTAAAAAAGATGGATCTCTTAGTCAGGATTATCAAATGGTTTATTTGCCAGAAGGATATATTATAGGTTTTTTTAATGAAGACCAGGATGAACTTGTTTATGGTTTTAATCCCAGTATGAAAGAATTAACACAAGACACCACCCAAAAAGAAAACTTTAAGGATGCAGTTATAGGTGTTGGTTTATCTGGATTTAATCCTCTTGCAGCTTCTTTTAATTTTATAACAATAAAGGCTGGAAAAATATTCAGTGGCAATCAATGGTATGAAGTTAGAGTAAAAAAGCCTATTTCCTTACAAGATGAATCTGGTTTGTGTTTATTTTCAGGAGTAAAAGGAAAAGTTAGTCCTACGGGAATAAATTATATAAAAGGGTTGAATGAATGTGGTGATGAAGAGCAATGTATTGAGTCTAAAAAAATTATTTGCAGAAATATTTCAGAAATAACTTTTTACAATCGTTTGTTCAATAAATTAGGGGACAGAAATATTCTTCAGATTCCGAATAAAGGGTCTGTTTTTTTTGTAGGCGAGGGTTTTGTTATGGATATGGCCTCTCCTGTCTTAAAAGAGATCCCAACTTTCAAGAAACTAACAATACAAAGGAATAGTAATGATAATAATGCAATAGGTGTTTGTTTATATCCTGATCAAGAAAACAATTCTTGTTTTAGTGCAGAACAGGAGGAAGAAATTAAGGCAATTAATGAGTTCAATAAATTCAAGGAGTTTTTTGAGAGTTTGGATGAATATGAAAGACCTTATGATGAAATATTAGATAGAAAAATTGAAAGATGTTTTATAGAAGGGCCCAACTCAAATAAAATATTACTTGATGAAAAATATTCTCTGAGTTTTGAAAATAAAGAAGAAAAAATAAAGAACAAAGACAATAAGGAAGAAATCCAGAATGTTTTGCATATAGAATTAAAGAAAGGTGAAAAAATATTAAAAGAATTAGAA
>CAZQLC010000062.1:0-3262 GCA_964594025.1 uncultured Methanosarcinales archaeon | reverse complement strand
TGACCAAAAATTGTGTATTTATCATTTTAATTATAAAATGGCAAGTTGTAATTTAGAAGGTTTGGAGGATTACAAATGTTGTGTAGTGGATCCTAATTCAAAAGATTCTGACTGTACCTCTAGTTCTTTTGAAATAAATTATAATAGTGGAAAAAATCATATAAATAGATTCAGGATAGGTCCAGAGGATGACCCTAAATTTCTCTTCTTTAAAAGTGGAATAAAAAAAGGAGAAGAAATTATTTATATAGCAGATCATAGTATGGTAAGTGAAGACTGTGCAGAAGAGAGCGCTATAATTAGTATTAGAGATAAAGTACTTTCTTCCCTTACTAAGATCGGTGTTTTTGAAGGACAAGAAGTTTATTTACTTCAGCAACAGTGGTATGATTTAATGGTTTGGAATGGTCATATAGTTACAAGATCCCCTTCTGATAAAAGTAAATATTTCTTTGCTTGTGAAAAATCTTCTTAAACCAAAAAACATAGTCACTCAACAAATAATGTTTCTTTCGTAGCTTTTTGGTTTTCACTTCGTTCAAACCAAAAAACATAGTCACTCATTACATTCGTTCTTAGCTTTTTGTTTTAATCAAAGATTAAACCAAAAAACATAGTCACTCAACAAATAATGTTTCGTTCTTAGCTTTTTGGTTTTCACTTCGTTCAAACCAAAAAACATAAAAACTTGACAAGACATTTCTATGTAATATGAGAGGTTTTTTATCTAAGATAAAAGCTAATAAAAAAGGGTTGAGTGTTCCTTTGGTTCTTTTTGAGGTTGCAATAGGAGTTATGGTTGTCTGGGGGATATTCTTCCAGGTTATTGTATTCAAGGTTACAGATGAGGTTAATTTCAACAATGAATTCCAGGTTAAGGATGCTGCTTTACTGGTTGACACAATGCAGAGCACACCTTATGATATAACTGTAAACTATCCTTTTCATTCTTCAAGAGGGGAAATTGAATTAACCAAAAACAGCCTGAATCTTTATTCCCAGGTTAGTTTATGGGATGAGATAAACCCGATTGCTTCATCTTTTTACCCTATAGTTTATAATTCAAATATAAATATGATAGAGTCAAGGCAGACTGCTGCTTCTTTAGCCTTTAACAAGGAAAATGATTTATTGTCAATGGCTTTTTATTCTTTTTTGTCAGCAGAGGAGATGTTTTCTGAGATTGACACTTCAAGAAATCTTGGAGAAACAGGCTTTTACATAAGCTCATTAGACACTGATCTTGATGCTTTAACTAACAAGCTGAAGGTTTTTTTAAGGAATAATCATGGTTCAAAGATTCTTTCAAAACCTGAAAATGCAGATGTTATTCTTTATTTTGGCTTTAATGATAAAGATTCAGAAGAAAGCTCTTTAGGATTCTATTATATGCCTTTGAATGAGCCTGTTAAAAAGAAGTTTGCATATATAGTCTCAGGGAACATAAAAGATGAAATAAGCTTTGATAATATTGTAATGGAAAGATTGGGGCAGCATAATGCCCCGTACTATTCTGGCTTTGATATATTGGCAATGGAAACAGATAACCTTGCTGTTTATATTGAATTGGGCAAAAAGGAAAACTATCTTGAATATATAAATAAAGATAAAGAAAACCAGGAAAAAATTAATCAAAAGATATATGATTCAATAAAAGAATATTTTGAGGATTAAAAAAATGAAAATACTTTTATTTAATGGCAAAAAAGCACAGTCTGCTTATGAAATAGGTCATACCCCTTTATTTTACCTGTTTGTCCTGGTTTTCATGCTTATAGCAATATTCACGCTTTACGGGCTTTCATCAGGCTATGTTTCTTCAAGATTGCATATAGACAAAGAGGTTTCAGATGAGATTTATGTTGAAAGGTTTTTTTCAAATTGTTTTTCATATGAGCAGGAAGGGACAGGAAGAGTATATTCGGGGATAATAGACTGGGATAAGTTCACAGAGAAAAACCTTGATGATTGCTTCTCAACACAAAAGAAAAAAGCAGAGATAACCCTTACCAATACAGAAAACGATAAAACAAATAAAATAACTGCCGGCGAGGGTGCTGTAAAAAGATACTACAGCTATTATGTTTTAATTTATGATAATGGTAAAATACAAAAAGGCTTGATGAAAGTAGGCGTTTCAGACTATTAAAAAAATGAGATTGAATAAAAAAGCACAAATGGCAGCATGGACAGGCTTGATAGCTGGTGTTATTTTATTAGCCATAGGCGCTTCAATAATAGGAATTTCCAGCATTGGGTTTAAGGATTATTCTTCAGAAGAAACCTTTCAGGATTTTTATGAAACAAGTGCAAAAAGATTTCTTGTAGTGTATTTAAGGACTCCTGTTGAGATGTCAGAAGAAACAATCACAATGGCTGACCTGATTGCAATTAATGAGAACAATAAATATAATAATAAAATAACTGAGGAGACAGAGGATATAATAAAAAGTTATCCCATAATTTATCGTATTATTATAAAATCAAATAATGATGAACCAGATAATGATGAAATACCTATAAATAATCCAACACCATCCAAAGGAAGAAAAACAAGGGCTTACAGTAGTTATATCCCTTCACAAAATGGGCCGATTAATATAACAATAAATTTACGCACTGAAAAATGAGATTATTCAAAAGTAAAAAAGGATTTGTACTTCCCATAATAATAGGCTTTGGCTTTCTGATAGCTGTTATTACAATAATAATATCCCTTAATATAAAAGTGGATGATCTTGAAAAAGATAAATACATAGGTAATTTTCAATTATCAACCCTGAATACAATACAGGAGGGGAAAACTGCCTTATTGTATATAGACCAGTCTGCAAGGCTTGCTTCTTATGGTGCAATATTGGAAATGGCTGAAAATGGTGGCCTGATTCCCGAGGAGTCTGAGCTCAGTTCTGAAAAAGAGTTTGAATGTGGGATTCATATATATCCCCAATGGACCACTTCAGAAAAGGAATGCTTTCCGAATGAGGATAGTTCTTTTAAATATTATTTCAAGGATAGTTTTTCAGATATGATAAGTCTTTATCCTGATAAGAATTTGCCTGCTGCTTATGATATATTCTTAAAACAGGAAGAAAAACTAAAAGTCCAGGGGATTTCAAACAGTTATTTAACATTTAATCTTGCAAAAGCAGAATCAGATGAAACTGAGTATGTGAATTATGAACAGGCAATCCCCATTGATAAGCAGCCTGAAATAAAATGCACTTCAGGTGTTTGTGTAAAAGGAGTGGCTGAATATTAT
>CAZQLC010000061.1:0-5229 GCA_964594025.1 uncultured Methanosarcinales archaeon | reverse complement strand
TCATAAAAACCATAACAAACAACAATCTATTTACTTTTAATATTTCCCAAATCAAAAATTACAAAAATTAAATATTTTTGAAGTTAGAAAAACTTCGTTTTTCGTAACTTACGAAAATAAAAATATCTTCTAAGTTTGGAATTTTACCTTAAAATTCCATAACTTTTTTAAATGGGTATAAATTCTCTTTGGGAATGGGAAGAAGAAACAGAAATAAAATGAGTATGCCTTCTACAGGTGCGGGTTTAACCCGTTATTTTGATGATTATCATACATCTATTGAATTCAAGCCGGCTCATATTCTTGTAATTATAATAATTATTGCCATAGCAATACTGCTTCTGCATTATTTCGGTGGTTCTATAATAAAATAAAAGGTGAGATTAATGATGCCCAATATTGACAGCAGAATGATTAAAAAAGCAATGAAAAAGATGGGAATGTCCCAGCAGGAACTAGACGATGTAAATGAGGTTATAATAATGTGTTCTGACAAAAAAATTGTTATAAATAATCCTAATGTTACTAAAGTCACAATGGGGGGCCAGGAAACCTTCCAGGTCATAGGGGATGCAGAGGAACAACCTTTTAAGGAAAAAGAAGCTGAAATAACCAAAGATGACATCAAAACAGTCATGGAGCAAACAGGGTGCAATAAAAAAGAGGCGGCTGAGGCCATAAAGAGAAACAATAATGACCTTGCCCAGGCGATAATAGAGCTGAAAAAATAATAATTCTTCAGAAAATAAAAAAGCTTTTATAGATAAGACACTTCCGTTTTGTTATGGCAGAAGAAGAACATCAGGAATACATTAACGAGGCGATAAAAAAAATAAAGATAGCTGACCATATACTTGTCATGACATATCCTTTGGTAAAAGACCCAAAGCTGCTGCTGACAGTCATTGAAAAAACCTATCTGGGTATGAAGGATGCTGTCTGCTCGATTATTGCTTATGAAAGATTATGGAAAAGAATCCCTTATGCATCGGACAATTTTCAGGACAAGCTTAGGGTTTTCCAGCAGAGGGTAATCAATAATTATAATATTGAAAAAAGATATATAAACAAGATACAGGAACTGGCTGAAACAATAAAGGAACACAAGGAAAGCACGATTGAATTCGCAAGAAAAGAAAAATTTGTAATATGCTCCAGAAATTACAAGCTCAACACAATAACCAAGGAAAATATAAAAAAGGATGTTGAGGAAGGTAAAAGGTTTGTTGAAAAAATAAACAGCATAATAATAGAAAATGAATCAAGACGAAGAAGAAGATAATCTGAGGATGGCGAACGGCGAGCTCAAAAGGGTTGAGCACATGATTTACGTCAGCCTGAAATATACAAGAACAGGCGATGTGATAGTAAACATAATAAAGAGGATGGTTGATGCATATGAGTTTATAATAGATGCTTTATTAGAGCACGCACAGGAAAAAAACAAGATAGATATTATCCCAATAACACCCAAACAGAAAATAAAGCAGGTTAATGAAATCTTCCCTGACATAGAGGTAAGGGAGAACATTGAATTATACACCCTGTTCAAGCAGTCATTAAAGGTAAAATGTGAAAGGGAGAATGAATACAGAAGGCATGTGACCTTAAGATGTATAATAAAAAATCAGGAATTTGAATTTAATATAGATAATATGAATGAATATTACCTGAAAGCCAAAAACTTTTTAAGTCTGGTAATTGATATAATAAAAGGAAAGGTTGATGGTTTCAAAATAAGGAAAGAAGAGGAAGAATAATAAAAAATGCATGATTCTAAGATATTAATCATCACTGGAAAAGGAGGTGCAGGCAAAACAACAATAGCAACCAACCTTGCCCTTGCCCTGCACAGATTAAAATACGACCCGATTCTTGTTGACGGTAATCTGCATAATCCGCATGTCCATGTCCATTTCGGGATTGATGATGAAAAAATGCCTGTAAGCCTGCATGATGTTTTAAATGGAAAAGAATCAATCCACAAAGCAATATATGAGCATGAATCCGGCTTAAAATTAGTACCAAACAAGCACACACTCAAAGGCTTTGACCTGGAAAGGAGCCATCATATAAAAGAGCTAAAACTACATAATAATATTGTTGTGGTAGACGGTCCGTCATTAGGATATGAACTAAACAACATAATGAAAATATGCGATGATTTTCTATTGATAGTCAATCCTGAAAAGAGTTCTGTCCATGACGCAATGAAAATAAAAAGGCTTGCTGTCCATAAAGGCTTATTTCCTATGGGGATAATAGTGAATAAGTATTATAACAATAAAAACGATCTTAAGAATGAGGAAATAGAAAAGGCAATAGAACTGCCCATAATAGGAAAGATAAGATATGACAACGATGTTTTATGGGCACTGGGTAAAAACAGCCCCCTTATACATCTGAATCCCCATCATCACATATCAAAGGAAATATATAAGATGGCTTCTGAGCTGCCTTATGAAGTTGTATAAAAACATTATAAATTCTTTCTAAAAAATTTTAAGACTTCAATATGGCTCTTGAAAAAAATATCCGACTCAGAAAGTTCTCTCTTATTAAAATAAGTTCCTAATCCTATTGTAAATAATTCTGCTCTTTTTGCAGCTTCTATTCCTGCAGGTGAATCCTCAATTACTATTGTTTTTTTATTATCTATATTATATTTTTTCAAAGCATATTTTAATATTATTGGGTTTGGTTTTGATATATTTATTTCATCCCCGGAAACAATAAAATCAAAAAAAGAATCAATTTTAAATTTTTTAAGAGTTTTTTCCACTGTATCTCTTAATGAACCTGTTGCTATGCCTGTTTTTATTTTTTTGCTTTTAATAAAAATCAATAGTTTTTTAATTCCTTTTACTAATTCAACTGATTCTATGTAGTTATCTAATTCTCTTAGTTTTATCAGGATTTGATTTATTTTATATTCTGTTAGCTCAGGAAAATATTTCTTTAAGAAAAATCCTCTTTTTTGGCCTGTAAATAGTTTAAATAAAGAACTATTTACATTAATCCCTTTTTCTTTCATGATTCTTTTCAAGTCTTTAAATTTTTTATGCTCTGTATCTACAATAACCCCATCAAAATCAAAAATTACACATCCCATAATTTACCCCATTTCTTTGCTATTTTTGTTGGTGTAAAAACATAATTTATATCAACAGTGCCTTCCAAAGAAGCATATTTTCTAGTAGGCTCAACAAGTTTTTTGTATAAAGGCTTCAATTTCTCAAATAAAAGCAATGCTTCTTCCAAAGTATACATCCTCTTGTTAACATCTCTCTCAATACGACTTTTTATCTGTGTTTCTTCAAAGGCATCCATAAAAACTGAAAAATTATATAAATCTCGCAAAGGAGGATATAAAGATGTAACTCCTTCAAGAACAATTAATTTTTTTGGTTGGACTTCTTCTTCAGATAACACCTCTCCTGTTGAATGATTGTATCTTGGCTTTTTTATATTTTTATTATAAGACAAATCTATTATGTTCTGCCTTGCATACTGTAACTTGTTTGCCTCAATATCATACCTTGTTAATCCTAATTTTCCTCTTTGTTCTCTTGATATTAAATAATCATCCAAATCAATCGCAAGAGCAATATCCTTAGAATAAAATTTTATTATATTGCCTGCAAGAGTGGTCTTCCCAGCCCCACCTGCTCCGGTTATGCCTAATAAAATATTTTTGTTATTTTCCTTATTTGATAATTCAAAAATAACCCCTTTTATTATATTAAACAAAATATCATTTTTGGGGTCTGGAATTGGATTTTCTGGATTTAAAGACATATAAATTATGTTATTATCTGTATTTAAATATATTTTGGTAATAATAAAAAGAAAAAATATATTTAATCAATCAGAAGATAATTTCCACAAAATTTATTAATGTTTCTTGTTTATTTAAATCATAAAAATGAATAAAAAAGCTTTGGATTATAAAAAACTGGGTCTGAAATGCGGTCTGGAGATACATCAGCAACTGGACACGAAAAAATTATTCTGCGGCTGTGATTCTGTAATAAATGAAGAAGAGCCTGACTTTGATATAAAAAGAAACCTGAGGGCTGTGGCAGGTGAATCAGGCAATATTGATATTGCAGCAGAAATGGAGCAAAAAAAAGAAAAGCATTTTATCTACCAGGGTTATGATGATGCAACATGCCTGGTTGAACTGGATGAAGAGCCGCCGCATGAAATGAACAGAAAGGCATTGAAAATAGTCCTGCAGCTGGCCAAAATCCTCAAATGCAAAATAATAGACCAGATAAATGTTATGAGAAAAACAGTTGTGGACGGCTCAAACACAACAGGATTCCAGAGGACTTCTTTAATAGCATTGAACGGGAAAATCCCGGGAACAGATATGGGGATAGAGACTATCTGTCTGGAGGAAGATGCAGCAAGAATTATAGAAAACAGGATAGATTCAACAGTTTACAGGCTTGACAGGCTGGGCATTCCTTTGATAGAGATTGTAACAGAGCCAAAAATACACACTCCTGAGCAATGCAAAAATACGGCTGAAAAAATAGGAATGATTTTAAGGAGCACAAAAAAGGTAAAAAGAGGCCTGGGAACAATAAGGCAGGATGTCAATGTATCTATAAAAAAAGGGGCACGGAATGAAATAAAAGGCTGCCAGGATTTGAAACTACTGCCTAAAATTGTTGAATATGAGGCAGTAAGGCAGTTAAGTTTACATAATTTATATGAAGAATTAAAAGAGAACAATGCTGAATGCATGAAAGAAAAATATGATTTAACTAAATTATTCAGGAAAACAAACTCTAAAGTCCTGAAAAGAATAATAGAAAGAAATGGGAGGATTTACGGGATAAAACTGAAAAACTTCGCAGGTTTTCTTGGGCAGAATATACAGCCGGGAAGAAGATACGGAACAGAATTAAGCGACCATGCAAAATTATACGGCGTAAACGGGTTGTTGCACAGCGATGAGCTGCCTGAATACGGGATAACTGAAAAAGATATTGAAAATGTTAAAAAAGAACTGAACTGCAATAATAAAGATGCATTTATACTGATAGCAGGAAATGAAAATAAAGTTAAAAAAGCTCTTGATGCAGTCATAGAAAAAGCAAACAACCTGAATATTGAGGGGGGAGTAAGAAAGGCAAACCCTGACGGTACTTCAAGCTATCTAAGACCTCTGCCGGGCTCTGCAAGAATGTATCCTGAAACAGACATCCCTAATATTGA
>CAZQLC010000060.1:0-5265 GCA_964594025.1 uncultured Methanosarcinales archaeon | reverse complement strand
GATTATCCTTGTATTTTTATTATGGCACTCTTCTAGGTATATATTATAATATTTATCTGTTTTATCATAAAGCTTTATTCCATTAAATTCCCATTCATCTTTTATGGATTCTATCCTATTCTCATCTCTTTTCCTGTTTATTAAAGGGGTTTTAATAGTTTCACCCATAATAATTCTGCCTTTTATTTCACAGTTTTCTTCATTTGTAATTTCATAATTTATATTTTGAATACAATCATAAACATATTTTTTTCTGTCAATAGCATGGTTAGGTTTGCAGATAATGGGGATTTCTTCATCAATAAACATCTCCAAAGAACACCCCCCATAATTTATTATTTTTTTACCATAAGGCTGGTTTGCTATTAAAAACAAATCACCAACATAATCAGGTTTATTAGTTTCTTCCATTATAGAATAAAGATGGAACACTTGTTAATAAATTTTATTATTTTAAAGTAACAATATATAATCAATTAAAATTTAAAGAAAATCAGTAATCTTTATATATTCTTTAATTAATAACAGGAAAAAGAGGTGGAATCTTGGATTTCAGTAAAATCAAAGATAAAACAAATAAATATACAGAGCAGGTTAAAGGGTATTTTAAAAGTTTAAACAAATATGAGCAATATGCATGGTATGCCGTTGGCTTAGGGTTTATATTGGTCATAGCCTCAATTATTTTATGGTGAGAATAGAAAGACTTATATAATACAACAATTCTATATAGATACAGGGGGCAAATAGAGGGACAAGTAAAAATTTCAAAAGAAGAAATTTTTGAGCCCCAGTTTAAAAAACGATAAAAATGGGACAACAAGAAGTTTATGATTTTTTATGTAAGAATCCCGGAAGATGGTTTACTTCAAGGGAAATATCATCTGCATTAGGTGTTTCTATAGGCTCTGTGACTATGTCACTGAAAAAATTAAGAAAGACCAACTTAATCCAATATAAAAATACAGGAAAAAGAAATACATTTATCTATAAAGTGGATAAAAAAGACCTGAAAAAATAGAAACACCATAAGTTTTATATATTTATTATCAGTTAATTCTAAAAAATGAAAATTTTATTGCTGCATGCGGACTACCTGAAATTCAGGGCAATTAAAAAAGCCTTAAAGAACTCTAAAAAGGCAGGTAAAAAAGAAGAAAAAGTAAAGGAATGCCTTGTTGTTTTTACAGCTGTTGAGAAAAGGGATGAAAAAGACACAGAGAATTCTGTCAAAAGATTAGTCAGTGAAATAGAGGATGTTTCTGGCAAGGTAAAAACCAAAAATATCATATTGTATCCTTATGCCCATTTAAGCAGTAATTTAGCATCACCTGACAAGGCTGTAATTATACTCAATAAAACTGAAAAAACACTGAAAAAGAAAAAATACACTGTCACAAAAGCGCCTTTCGGATGGTATAAGTCTTTTGAAATCAAAGTGAAGGGGCATCCGTTATCAGAGCTTTCAAGGGAATTCGGGCCTGAAGAAAAGAAAGGCAGAGAGGAAACAGAATCACTGAAGAAAGAAAGAAAACTGAAATCTTACTGGCATATTCTGGATACAAAAGGAAAGCTCTATGATATAAGTAAATTTAATTATGAAAAGCATGAAAAACTAAAGAAATTCGCTGTTTATGAAAAAGAGAAATCAAGGAAAGTCCAACAGGAGCCTCCTCATGTTGACATCATGAGAAAACTTGAGCTTGTGGATTATGAGCCGGCATCAGATTCCGGGAATTTAAGATATTACCCGAAGGGAAGATTAATAAAAAAACTGATTGAAGAATATGTAACCAAAAAGGTAATCGAATACGGCGGTTTGGAGGTAGAAACACCTATAATGTATGATATAGAGCATCCGACATTGTCAGAATACCTCAAAAGGTTCCCTGCCAGGCAGTACCAGATAGAATCAGACAAAAGAAGGTTTTTTTTAAGGTTTGCAGCCTGTTTCGGCCAGTTTTTAATGGCTCATGACGCAACATTAAGCTACAGGAATCTTCCGTTCAGGCCTTATGAACTGACAAGATACAGCTTCAGGAGGGAGCAGTCAGGTGAATTAACCGGCTTAAGGAGATTGAGGGCTTTTACAATGCCTGATGTCCATGCTATTGTAAGGGACATGAAGCAGGCAAAGGAAGAATATGAGAAAAGGTTTAATCTGTCATTAAATGTACTGGATAACATAGGAATAAAAAAACAAGACATTGAAATGGCTTTAAGGACCACAAAAGACTTCTTTAAAAATAATAAAAAATTCATTATGAATTTTGTCAAAAAAATCGGAAAGCCGATACTGCTGGAATTATGGGATGAAAGGATATTCTATTTTATATTAAAATATGAGTTCAATTTTGTTGATAACTCAGACAAGGCCTCTGCACTTAGCACAGACCAGATAGATATAGAAAACGGTGAAAGGTACGGGATAAATTTCATGGACAAGGACGGGAAAAAGAAACATCCTTTGATTCTGCACTGCAGCCCTTCGGGAGCAATAGAAAGGGTTATGTATGCACTGCTGGAAAAGTCTGCTTATGACGAGAAAAAAGGGAAAAAGCCTATGCTTCCGTTATGGCTAAGCCCGACACAGATAAGAATAATACCTGTAAGCCCTGAAAAGCATTTAAAATATTCATTAAAGATTTCTGAAGAGCTTGAAAAAGAAAACATTAGAGTTGATATAGATGACAATATGGAAACAATTGGTAAAAGAATAAGAAACGCAGAGAAAGAATGGATTCCTTATATTATTGTTATAGGTGATAATGAGATTAAAAATAAAAAATTACCTGCAAGAGTAAGGAAAACAGGAAAACAGGAATCAATGTCCAGAAAAGAATTAGTTAAAGAAATCAATGAAAAAACCAAAGAAATGCCTTTTGATCCTTTGCCTTTGCCTAAACTTCTCAGCAAAAGGCCCATATTTGTGGGTTAATAATATTTTTATATTCTTAAAAAACCAGATAATCAACTCTATTAATAAAGAAAATATATTTATTAATTTACTTCTTTTTCTTTTTAGCCTCGCTATAAAAAGACTCCCCATCAGGATCTATAACATCATCCTCGCTTTCATCACTGTTTGCTTTGTCCTCATCATATCCTTCCATAAACCCTTCTTCACTTGCATCTATCTCATCATCCTCTACCAGTTCCTCAGCATCCTCAATAATTTTATCTTTATCTTCCATAATTAAGAGTTCTGAAATTGATTATTTATAAAGTTTTTGATTGTAAAAATGCATAAAATGAAAAAGATTTATAAACAGGTAATTATTCACAGGATAGTGAGATAGTGCTCAACTGCGGGTGTTTTTTCTTCAATGAAAAAATGCTCAGGAAAGTCCGCTCACCATTTAAAGGCTGCCTTTGAAAAAAGGTTCCCGAGAGGGAAGGCAACCACCCAGAAACAAAACCACCATTGGACAGGATGATGGATGCGACGTATCTGGTAACAGATACAAGATAACCTCCTGACGTTTTCAATGGAAAGGATGAAACAGTGAGCCCCTGCCGGTGCAACTTGAAAAAAGGCTAAGTTGAATGTTGGGAAAACCCTTCCTTTTCAAAAGGGGGTTTTTACAGAAAGCGGCTTACAGCTATCTCACATTTTTTTTATATTCAGAATTTGTTATATAATTGATGATTTCTTCTACAGTTTCAGGTTCCCACTCTTCATTATCATACATTTCACCTAAAATGGATATTAATTTTTCATTGCCGGGATAAGAGTTTTTTATATAATATTCTATCTCAGCAACCCACGAAGGATTAAATTCCTCATTTTCATGCAAGTATTTTAATTTAGAAATTAAATCCTCTTTATCAGGCTTAGATAATATATCTTCCATTTTATTAAAATGGGTGTTTTATGTCTTTATTATTCTTTGAACACTTTTATTATAGGTTTAACTGCCAAAACCAAACTAGCTACTAAAAACCAAGCCCAGTGTGTTCTTGTCACCCAATTTGCAAATCCCGGCAAAATAGAAACTAAAAATAAAGTGGCAAATAAGACTGATGACTTAATCAAACTAACATCCCAAAAACCTAAATTCTTAAAATTCATTTTTATTACCCCCTTTTAATTTAATATAAATAATATAGAAAAACTAATATAAAAATATTTGCAAAATTTTATGAATATGGTTATAAAACTTAAAAAAACCAAGTAAGGAATTTTTATTTCAGCAATCTGAATTTTGATGTTGCAATCAAGATTATGCCTATAACCCCAATTATAATCCTTGTAGATAAATGGAAAATATCAAAAAACATCAGAACAGCACCAGTTAATGCTAAAACAATCCCCACTATAAACTGGATTAAATTTATTGTTTTTTTGTCCATGATGTAATGCTGAAAAGTATATTATTTAAATTTTTTTATATTTATACGAGCCAACCAAGTATATAAAGAATTCTGAAGATATATTTAAAAGAAAAATCTGAATCAGGAGAGATTAATATTATCTATGAAGGTCCTAATTTAGATAAAGCAGTGAAAAAGATTAATAAAGCTACAGGAAATTATAAAACTCAACCAATGACCTTAAAATAAATTCTATTTTTTGTAAATATTCTTTCTATGACCAACTTCTATGACATGAATTATTAATTTATTATCAATAATATCTAATATCGCCCTATAATCTCCTATTCTTAATCTAAAATATTTGGATCCTACTAGTTTTTTAATATGAGAATAAGGTCTAATTCTACATCTTTTTAATGTAGAAACAATTCTGTTTTGAGCATCTAATGGCAATTTACTTAATTGTTTATCCGCAAAGTCAGAAAATATAATTTCATAAGTCATCTTTTTAATCTCGCTTCAACTTCTGCAAGTGTTTTGACTCTTCCTGTTTTTATATCTTCTTCAGATTTTCTAATATTTGCAAGTGTTTGTTCAGATAGCTCCATAGTATCTTCTAGTAAATCTTGGATAATATCTTCATAGCTTTCTTTATCATACATTTTACGAGATTTTAGGTCTTCAAGTAAACTTTTACTTATTTGAATAGTTGTAGTTGTCATAGAGGTTATATAAAGTGCTATAGTATATAAATATTTCGATTTAACATTGGGGATAAAAGAAGTTTTCGGAGCGTAGCGGAGAAAATTTGGGAAAATTCCTGCAAGGGATTTTCCTCTTAATCGCTGTTATGTGTCCCGACGACTGAAAGGAGGAGAGCCTGCAAGGCGTGGTCGGAGCGAAGCGGAGAGAGTTTTTTTACTGCCGAAAATTCGTTGTTATCGTAGT
>CAZQLC010000059.1:0-5492 GCA_964594025.1 uncultured Methanosarcinales archaeon | reverse complement strand
TTCAGTGACTATTGACAGGACGATTATATTCGGCTCAAGCGGCATATTCTTTTTTATCGGCATTATATTGTTATTAATGAATTTTGCTCTTCCCAGAAATCTCAGGTATCTTTTGTTTTTAGCAAGTTTGTTAACAATAGGTGCGGTGATACTGTTTTATTATTATCTCCTGAAAGAGGAGAAGTTTTTTATAAAGATATTCAAATTTTTCAGGCTTAATAAACTAAAAATATTAAAGAATGTAGAGAAAAACCTTGATAAGATTGAATCAGACCTTGAGTTCTTTTACAAAAAGAACAGAAAATACTTTGTTCTCAGTATATTCATAAGCTTGTTTACATGGGTATTTATGTATTTTGAGTATAAATTTTCCACAACTATCCTTGGCTATGACCTTAATATGCTGGCGATTTTCCTTATTTTCTCTTTTGTCGGAATCGCTTTGATGTTTCCCATCCCCATGACTCTTGGAACACTGGAATTGAGCCAGATTTCTGTTTTCACTATTCTGGGCATAGATAAGTCTGCAGGTCTTGCCCTCTCTTTGCTTATCAGGACAAGGGATATGGTATGGGCCCTGCTCGGTTTTATATTTATCATGGCTTATGGTCTGAGAATAAAAGATACACTGATAAAAATATTTAAGACTAATGTAAAAAATAATAATGCAGAAAATATTGGATTAGCAAATCACAAAAGAAATAAAACACTTAAATCCAAAAAATAAAAATAAATTAAAAATACCTATCCGAAATAACTTGGGACATGTGTTGATTCAGCAGATGCTTTCTTCTTATTTTTCGAAAGCTTATTTGCTATCTCAAGCGATTTTGGTTTTTTTATCATGCCGAAAGTCTCTTCATACTTTTTTATGCTGTCCTCAAGCAAACTGAGCATTTCTTTGGCCATAAAAGGGTCAACTGCAATAGTATTGTGCTCTAGAATCATAGGAGTATATTCCCTGTTCCTTATATCTACTCTCGGGCTTAGGCTTTTAAAGTCAATAAAGAACTTTATTGGATTGTGTGCAATGCCTATTTCATTTGAGTAAAATACTCTTCCCTCATTTATTGAAAGATTTGTTTTCCCTGTTTTTTTCCCTGTATCAGCCTTATTTTTATTTTCCTTTGATTTTCTTCTCCCCATCATATTTATCCCCCTGTTTTTACAATTTTATAATTTATTTGATTAGTTATAATACTCTTATAATAGTCAGAATAAAAGATAGTTTTTAAAGTTAATGAAAATTGATAGAAATTATATTTTAAATAAATTATTATTCCCAGATTATTTCTCCCAGGTCTCTTGGAACTTTAGATCCCATTCTTGAGAATGGTACTTTAAATTCATAATTATTTTTTCCTTTTTTGCTTGATTTTTTCCATTCATATGCACTGTCTTTGAATTCCTCTATCAGGGAGTCAGGGATTATTTTTCCATAAGCGTTATAGAAATCCTCAATATTATAATCGGGTTTTAAATTAAATTCTATTTTTTTGTAACCAATAGTTTTGTAGTCATCCGGATTTATTGTTTGGTTTGATTTTGTATCAATAAAATAAAGGCTTCCCATTAGAAGTGATATTGCAATGGCGTCCATAATTTTAACAGCCAGGCTTTTTTCGATTTCAGGATGTTTGCTTATATCAGGGTCTAATTCTTCCAGTATAATAGGAATCATCTTTTATTCACCAATATGATTATTCTTCAAAATGAGTCCTTAATTCCTCTTTAAACTGCCTTATTTCATTCAATATCTTTTGTTCCACGATTTCAGGTTCCATTTTTATTCCCCCATTAATTATCTTTTATTTATTCTACTTCGGAGAATCTTGTATTTATTCCCTTTTCTTACATATTCTATCAAGCATTCTCTGTCTTCTTTTAAACACAAATTATTCAGTTTTTCTAAATAATCAAGAAGTTTTTCTTCTTTAGGATTGAATTTATATCCTGGTTTTATCAGTTGATTATATATTATTTGAAGTAAAAATTCATATTTATTCTTTTTTACACCCAAGCCCAGATCTGAACTTCCTTGTTCATTCTTGATTTTCAAAATAATCTCTTTTAAAGATTCATTTTGGTTTCCCGTGTTTTTTTCTGGGTTAATTATTGATTCCATTTTTTCCACCTGTTAATTATTTTTATATAAACAAAGCAAGGTCATAATTGCTTATCCATGAGTATTTCTTCATTTCTTTTTTGACTTCAGGCCTTTCTTCCTCGTTTTTTACAAGCTCATTCAGGTCTTTTTTGACTTCTTTGGACATTTTTTCACCTCTAATTTTGTTTACCACTACTATATAGTAATACATCTTTATAAATCTTTCGTTTTATTGTCACTTTTTAGTAATAAATTTAATTTTAATAAGAAAAACGAAACCTTTATATATTAAATGTTATTACTCCATAGTAAAGTATAGTGCTGAAATTTCAGTTTAAATAAAACAACCGGGGGTTTAAAAAAATGAAGAATATCGGAAATTTAATAACAAAATCTCTTGTTCTTGTACTGATGATGATTGTAGTTTCATCTGCAGTTTATTCATTGGACTTTGGAGGAGATATAAATTTAGGAAGTGATGATCAGGAAAGAGAAAACACTGTTCTGGCTGTGATAACATTGACAAATGACGGCAGTGCAGATGTAACTAATATAAGCTTAACAGATAATATAGATAGTGAATTCAGTTTTGATTTAAGTCCTGATACTATCAGTGTACTGACAGCTGGAGCAAGCCAGGATATTGATGTTAGCATATATGTGCCTGATGATTTTGATGCAGGAATATACCAGATAGGAACAATAACTGCTACAGGCAGTTCCAACGGGACAACTGTAACAGAGAATGCAGTTGTTTATCTTGAGGCAGAAAACAACCTTTTTATTGATAAGGTTACTGTAACTGTGGATGGAGAGGATGATAAAGTCAGTGATGGCGACACTGTAAATGAAGAAGCAAAGCCAAATTCAGATATTGAGATTGAAATAGTTGTGGAGAACAAAGGAGATATTGACATGGAGGATGTTGAAGTTATAATAGAGGCAGATGATGATGAGATAGGGTTTGATGATGAAGATGAAGATATTGGAGATATAAAGGATGACGACAAAGAAACAGTAAAATTTTCATTTGATGTTGACAGCGATGCTGATGACGGTGATTATGACATTACAATTACTGTTGAAGGCGAAGATGAAAATGGTGCAAGACATGGTGAGGAATGGACAATAACTATAGAGGTTGACAGGAAAACACATGAGATAATGATAAAAGATGTTGAAACAGAGCCACAGGCAGGAAATAATGTCCAGACATGCGATGATTACTTTGATGTTGATTTTGTTTTATCAAACACAGGCAAGAAAGATGAGGAAGATGTCTCATTTAAAGTATACAGCAATGATATGGATTATGAGAAATATCTTTACGGCCTGTCTATTGATGAAGGTGAACAGCTCAAAAAAAGTGTAAGGGTTGTTATTCCTGATGACATCAAAGAAGGAAGTTATTTCTTCCAGTTATGGTCATATTATGACAATGATGAAGAAAGTGACCTTTATGGCTTTGATTTAAACATTGTCGAATGTGAGGAAGATGAAGAAGAGGAAGAGGAAACTGTTCCTGATTTTGAAGTAACTGTTCCTGAGACATATACGCCGACAGGCCAGATTGTCTATGGAAAGCCAGAGACATTCCTTTTCACAGAAAGTGAGCTGTATCTTGTTGTATTAGTGCTTGCAGTATTCATCCTGGGAGCAGGAGTAATAGCATTATTATATAGCATATCAAAGATGCAGAAATAATAGACACATATTTTTTTTATTTTTTCAATTTTTTTTGAACTTCAGAAGCCAATAAGTTTTCTGTAATTTTATTTTTTATTTTTTCAGTTATTTCTTTATAAACTTCTTCTACATTTAAATTCCCGTTTACTTCAATAAGGATTCCTTCATTCCTGTAATAGTCAAGGACAGGTATGGTTTTCTCTTCAAAAGTTGCCAGCCTTGTTCTTATTGCAATTGGATTATCATCCTCTCTTTTTTCAAGTTTTACATTACATTTATCACAGAGCTCGTCTTTCTTGGGTTTAAGATAATCTACATTTGTATTATATTCTTTACTGCATTTAGGGCATTTTCTCCTTCCTGTTATTCTTTTGATTATCTCTTCATGGTCTGTATTGATAAATATAACACAATCAATATCTGTTATTTTGTTTAAGACTTTTGTCTGCTCCAGGTTTCTTGGATAGCCGTCAAGAATAAATTTTTTGTTTTTTGAGATATATTCTTTTACAATTTCATTAGTGGTTTCATCAGGAACCATGTTGCCGTTGTCTATCAATAGTTTTACCTTTTTTCCCAGTTCATTTTTTTTCCTGCTTATCTCCCTGAATATTTCTCCCATAGATATGTGCTTAAGCTTGTATTTCTCTGCTACCTTTTTTGCCTGGGTTCCCTTGCCTGAAGCCTGCGGCCCCATGATAATTAACTTCATGTTATTTTTCTTATTAAAAACTTTAAAAATTTTTTTATTTTTATGCTCCCGGATCATATTTCCTTGGTTTTATCCTTTCTCAATTATGAATATTTAAATACATATATCATACATATATCATACAAGAAATAAACATATGTATTTTATTAAAATTTATTGTATTTATATTATTTTGATAATAATTATCGATAAATTTATAAATAATTGATATCATAGTTAAATGTAATACATATGAGTTTCATATGTAATATACAATATTTTAAAACAGAAAACACTTTAAAGATGCCTGAAGAAAAGATAGAGATAATAAACATAAGATTGCCTGATAAGATAATTTCTATGCTTGATTCTCTTGTAGATGAGGGATTATTTAATTCTAGGTCTGAGGCTGTCAGGGAATTCTCGAGACAGTATATTGAGGAAGAATCCTGAAAATGAAAAACAAGAATTACAATAATATTGTCAGCGTGAGAATGCCCTCTTCTTTAGTCAGGGCTCTCAGGAAATTACAGGCAAAAAACCATTATCTTGACTTGAGTGAGGAACTGAGGTCTGTTATCAGGAAAAAATGCATCGAGTATTCACGTGATTATTTTGACAATTCTAAATTGAGCAGATTAAGAAAAGAGCTGAAAAAAGAGCTGAACAAGCCTGTTAAATCAGATAACAGCGAAATAATATCTGATATGAAATCTATTATGCAAAAACTAAAGGAAAATGAAAAATAAAAGGATAAAATGGATATTGGATTTCAGTGTTATAGCATTTATAGTTTTCATTCTGGCCCAGTTCGCTTATGCTAATATTTCCCTGATTAATCCTGAAAATAATTCCTGGCTGGATGAGGAAGATGTTGCATTTGAGTATGGTGTTTTTAATTTTACTAATAATACTGTCTGTGATCTATACATAAATGGAGATTCAAAAGATATAAACAATAATGTTTCAGGTACAAATACAATTATTCTTAATTTAGGGGAGGGAGAA
>CAZQLC010000058.1:0-5593 GCA_964594025.1 uncultured Methanosarcinales archaeon | reverse complement strand
CCAATATTTTTTCTTTCACTAACTTTTTCCGGAGTAATCGTGGGTGGAATTGCTTTAGGTATACATATAATTATCGATAAAGTGAGAAAATAAATAGAAAAAATAAAGAAAATAAAAAATGACTAAAAAGAAAAACAAAAAGAGAGAAATAAATAATAAAAGAATTAAACAAAATAACTATAAATTGATATTCCTGTTAATATAGCAAGAATTATAGTTAATACTATTAAAATCTTAGTCAATTTCTCTGATTTTTCTTGAGATTTTATCAAGTATAGAGTTAATGGAGCTAAAAACACTCTATCTGAAGTGTAATCTGCAGTCCCAAAATGGTTTTTCTTTCTCCAATCACCAAATTGTTTCATATATTCTCTTAATTCTTCCCATGGTTTAGGATCAAATTTCATCATATAAACAAGAATTATCTTATAGTATTTATTTTTTACTAAATTGATTTTAACTTCCCAACAACCCCATCCCTACTCAAAAACTCTTCTTTACCACTTTTCATGTTTCTGAGTTTTAGTTTGCCTTTCTTTAGTTCCTGTTCGCCTATGAAAACAACATAAGGTATTCCCAGTTTGTCTGCATAATCAAGGTTTTTGCTTATGCCTTTTTCATTTAAATCAATAGAAGTGTTTATTCCTTTCTTCCTGAAGAATTGTGCGATTGTAAGTGATTTTTTAAAGGTCTTGATGGGAATTATATACAACTTGGTTTTTGTTTTTTCAGGGTTTTTTATATTTAATTTTAAAACCTCTGTTATAGGCTCCAGCCCAAAGCTTATTCCTACAGCAGGGTATTTTCCTTTTATATCAGCGAACCTGCCAATCATCTCATCATAACGACCACCGCCGCACAAAGAAGAATTAATCTTCCCTTTTTTAAGAAAGCCTTCAAAAACAGTTCCTGTGTAATAGTCCAAGCCCCGGGCTAAAGAAACATCAAAGACCACATTTTTATTCTTAAAATAAGAGAGCAATTCTTTTATCTCTTTTATTCCTTCTTTAACATTTTCATTGTCTATTTTTTCAATGGCATTTTTTCCTGATTCAATAAACTTCATTATCTTTGCTGCTTTTTCTTTTGATACTTCTTTTGTAAGTTCTTTTACAAACTCTTCTTTAGGAATCTTATTTAATTTATCAATAACCTGTACAATTTTATCTTTATTCTTAACACCAAAACTCTCTAAAATCCCGAATATAATCTTCCTGTTATTAACCTTAACAACAACCTCCAAGCCCAAAGCAGAAAACACATCCAGGGTTAAATTAACTAATTCAGCCTCTGCTTTTACATCATTACATCCGACAATATCAGCATCACACTGCCAGAATTCCCTATAACGACCTAATTTAATAGGACCGTCCCTATAAGTTCTTCCTATCTGGTATCTTTTAAAAGGCATTTTTAATTGAGGATTCTGGGCTATATATCTTGCCAGAGGAACTGTTAAGTCAAATCTTAAACCCAACTTTCTTCCACCTCTGTCTTTAAAACTAAAAGTCTCTTTCAAAACATCACTTTCAGCACCAGCACCGAATTTTGCCTTAAGGGTTTCATATCTTTCAAAAACAGAGGTCTCAATAGGATTGTAGCCGTAAATCTCAAAATATTTTTTCATAGTCTCAACTACTGAATCCCTTAAAATCTTCTCTTCCTGATTAAAATCCCTTACTCCTCTCGGCAGTTTTATTTTCATTATATTCAGAATGAACAGAATAATTTATAAAATTTGTGGAATTACAGGAAAAAATAATATTATAAACTTCAAAGAAAAAATATTCAGGCCTTAGCTTTGTTCTTCTTCCCTTTCTCTACATCCTCATCAAGGCCAAGTTCATCAAGCAACTCTTTGTACCTGTTTCTTATTGTAACCTCAGTCACTCCGGCAACTTCCGCTACCTCTCTTTGTGTTTTCTTTTCCCCGTTAATCAATGCAGCAAGGTACAATGCAGCCGCAGCTATTCCTGTAGGTCCCCTTCCGGAGGTTAATTCCTTTTCCTGTGCTTCTTCTACAATTTCAACACTCCTGCTTTGGCTTCTTGGTGTTAAGTTAAGGGCAGATGCAAACCTTGGGATATAGTCAATAGGGCTGCTCAGTGCAACCTTTATGCTTAATTCTCTTGTTATAAACCTATAAGTACGACCGACTTCTTTTTTGTCTATTCCAGAAGCTTCAGATAATTCATCAAGGGTTCTTGGAACACCGTGCCTTCTGCATGCAGCATATAATGCCCCTGCAACCACAGATTCCATACTTCTTCCCCTTACAAGTCCTTTCTGGACAGCCATTGTATAAATTCTTGAAGCCTCTTCAATAACATTCTGAGGCAGTTTCAGGTATGAGCTTACCCTTTTTAATTCAGACAATGCTAATTTTAAATTCCTTTCAATAGCAGTGCTTATCCTTCTCTGCCATTTTTTAAGCCTGAAGAATTTATTTTTGTCTTTTTTCCTTAACCTATATAAATCAGAAGTTTTTCCCACGCTTGTTCCCAAGCCTTGGTCAAATTGGGTATATGTCATTGAAGCTCCTGTTCTTCTTTTCTTAGCAGCTTCATCAGGGTCAATCTCTCTCCATTCCTTGTCAAAATCGACCATATCCTGCTTTATAACCAATCCACATTCATTACATATGATTTCACCTTTCTCCTTATCCCAGGTGAGCTTAGTAGAACTGCATTCCGGACATTTTTTTATATTCATATTTATAACCCCCATTGAATAGACATGAATAATATCAAAAAAATCATATATTTTACAATTACAATAAATTTATAAATGAGAAAAAATAATCATTTATAAACTTTTCTGTTTTTATATAATCCATCAAAAAAGGTTAAATTAATAAAATCCAATAATCTTTAATATTAAAAAGAGGTTTTATGAATGGATCCTTTAACTTATCTGACACAAATAACATTTATGCTGATGATTGGCCTTTTCTTTGCTCTACTGAGCAATAAGATAAAAGTCCCTAACATATTATTTCTTATGTTTATAGGCATTATCATAGGAAGGGTAAAAATAGGGGGAGACTCTTTCATAGAATTAACCCCAACATTTACTGTCTCGGTTGCAATCCTTGCTTTGGTAATGATTATATTTGACGGAAGCGCCAATATGAAACTTAAGGATTTTGACCATTATTCCACAAAAGCCCTTCAGCTTTTTGTTGTCTTTCTGATGATAAATATTGTGTTATTGTCTTCAGCAACTTATTTTTTATTTAATATAAATTCCGTACCCCTGGTGATAATGCTCAGCATACTTATGTCAGGAACTGCAGCTGATATAGTTCTTATAATGATAAAAACAGGGAATATAAAGATAACCAAGATTCTGGGTGTTGAATCTTTGATAAACACACCATTGGTTGTATTGCTTCCTTTTGTTATATTAAGCCTTGCTGAAGGGACTGCCGGCGGCCTGGTTTTATTCTCAGAGAATATAGGTCCATTTTTTCAGCAAATAATCACAGGTGTGGGTGCAGGAATGGTTGTGGGGGTAGTGTTGTTCAAAATACTGAAAAGAAAATACCTCAGCAAAAAGATGAGATATTTTTCCCAGTTATCAATAATTGTTTCAGCTTTACTGACTTATGTTCTTGCTGAGAACCTAAAAGGAAATGGTGTTCTGGCAGTTACAACCCTGGGCTTGTTTTACGGGACAACATCACTGAATGAAAAGGTTGAGGAGGGTGTGGAAAATTTTTCAAAATTTATAACTAATACACTCGAAATAATGGTTTTTATCATGGCAGGTATGGTAATTGTTTTCCCTATGAATTTTGGCTTTCTGGCCAAAGCATTTTTTCTTTATATAATACATCTTGGTCTGAGGTATCTTAGTGTAACACTTGTTTCAGGAAAAAAGCTTCTGGATATAAAGGAAAAATTGTTTTTAACATTAGTAATCCCCAAAGGATTGGCTGTTGTAACAGTTGTTTTTATGCTTGCTACAAAGTCAATTGTAAATATGGACACTATCCTGAGCATAGCCCTGATTTTTGTATTATACAGTGTCATTATCTCAACAGTTTCAGTAAGGTTTTCTGAATTCTTTTTAGGAGAGGACATAAGCAAGAAGGAGTTATAAAAATGATAAAATTAGGGCCTGCAGGAACGGGTGGCCTGGGTTATGATAACGGGTTTAAAGAAGCTGAAAAATTAGGATGCGGGGCTTTCGAAGTTGAATTTACTTACGGAGTTAAAATGAGTAATAATGAAGCCATGGAGATAAAAAAGATTTCTGATAAGTTCAATGTTCCCATAACAAGTGTCCATGCACCTTATTATATAAATCTGGCATCAAAAGAAGAAAAAAAGATAGAGGAATCCAAAAAAAGAATTTTAAGAAGTGCAGAGAGATGTTATTATCTTGGCGGCAAATATGTGGTTTTCCACGCAGGTTTCTACCAGGGAAGAGGGCCTGAAGATGTTTATAATATTATAAAAAAACAGCTTATTGATTTAAAAAAGAATATGAAATGGAAAAATGTTGTTCTTGCCCCCGAAACCACAGGCAAAAAAAGCCAGTTCGGCTCTATTGATGAATTGCTGAGGCTTAAGAAAGAAATAGGCATTAGTTTGTGTGTTGATTTTGCCCATCTGAAAGCCAGGAATAACGGGGATGTTGATTTTGAAGCAATAATAAAAAAATTACCTGAAAAGATACATGCCCACTTTTCAGGGATAGAATATAGTGAGAAAGGGGAAAGAAGGCATAAGCTGGTTGATATTGAGGAATTTAAATTTTTGGTCAAATTGTTAAAAAAATACAACAAAAATATAAATATTATAAATGAAAGCCCTGATATTTTCGGCGACCTGAAAAAGATGGCAAAATTTGTCTGATATTTTCAATATTTTTTCCTATATAAAAACAGAAAAGTTTATAAAAAGGGAGATTTTCTACAAATATTTCAATCGCCACCAATTTTTGAGGGAATCGTTTATTACCACTTTTTCTAAGTGGGAGAGCCCACATTTTTAATATTATATGAGTGTACTTGAGTTAAAATTCAAGTATGGGTAAGAATGAAAAGTGTGTTCCATCGTTTGATTTATATTAAACACTTTTTTTAAGTAACCAATGCGGCCAATATAATTCCCGTTGATCCTGCGGGAGATTGCTGCTATTGGGATTCGACTAAGCCATGCAAGTCAAGGGCTCTTCGGAGCACTGGCGAAATGCTCAGTAACACGTCGATAATCTGCCCTTAAGTCAGGGATAACTTCGGAAAACTGAAGCTAAACCCCGATAGAGGAGTTTTACTGGAAGGTATTCTCCTTGAAACTCGTGCTTAAGGATGAGTCGGCGGCTGATTAGGCTGTTGGTAGGGTAATGGCCTACCAAACCAAAAATCAGTAGGGGCCTTGAGAGAGGTAGCCCCGAGAAGGACACTGAGATACTGGTCCTAGCCCTACGGGGTGCAGCAGGCGCGAAACCTTTACAATGCACGCAAGTGTGATAAGGGAACCCTAAGTGCTTTGCTTTTGCAAGGCTTTTGTTAAGAGTAAATATCTTTACGAATAAGTGGTGGGCAAGACTGGTGCCAGCCGCCGCGGTAACACCAGCTCCACGA
>CAZQLC010000057.1:2735-5799 GCA_964594025.1 uncultured Methanosarcinales archaeon | reverse complement strand
ATAAACAAAATTCAGGTATTTGTCACAGATTTTCTTTGCTTTTTTCATGGTTTCTATTTTTGTAGGCTCTAGTTTTCCTTCAGCTTTCCAGTAAGGAAAAAACCTGCTTAAATGTAATGGTATGTTTTCATCCAGATTCTCTTTAATCCATTTGGCCATTTTTTCAATCTGCTCTTTTTTTGTATTTAGTGTTTCAATTATAAGATTAGCAATTTCCAGATGAACCTTTTTTTCATAATAAATTTTTAAACTTTCCAGAACAGGCTTTAATTCAGCCTTGCAGAATTCTTTATATGGCTTATCCTCAATGAACTTTAAGTCAACAGTAGCCCCGTCCATCACTTCACATAATTCTTTCAGGGGTTTTGGATTGGTGTAGCCGTTGGTAATAATAACATTCTTTAAACCCTGTTTTTTAGCCAGTTTAGCAGTTTCCAGCATATATTCATAGAAAACAGTGGGCTCATTATATGTATATGCTATTATTTTACATCCACTTTCTTTAGCTCTTTTAATAATCTCTTTAGGTAAAATTTCTTTTATGTTTATATTCTCTCCGCTTGTTTGTGAGATATCCCAGTTCTGGCAGCCTTCACAATGAAAATTACATCCAAAAGTCCCTAAAGAATATGCTTTTTCTCCAGGATAAAAATGATAAAACGGCTTTTTCTCTATGGGATCTATATTAACAGCCACAGGCTTTCCATAACTTAAACTAATTAACTTGCCGTCTTTATTCTTTCTTGCATTACAGTTGCCCAATTCACCTTCTTTAATCAGGCAGGTATGAGGGCATAATAAACACTGAACATTTTTCTTTTCCAGTTTCTTATAATACATAGCTTCTTTTTCCATATTTTCATGTAATTTAATAAACTTTTTAAATATTTATAATTATAATGCACTATGAACAAAAAAGGGATTGCTTTTCTGATTATTTTAATTGTTTTTATTAGTGGCTGCAGTGAGGAAAAAGAGAGCTTTCCTGAAAGAAAAGAGGAATTTGAGATACAGGGGGCGCAGTGGAGGACACTGGCATATTTCTATCATCCTTTTATTTACGAGCAGGTTTACAATAAAGCTGCAAATAACATATTATTAAAAAAAGCAAGGTATTCAGGAATTAATTATCTTAGCATAAGGGTTTTATACAACAGCTCGCCCGAAGGGGTATTGGTAAAAGATGATAAAAAAGCTGAGAAATACATTAAACAGGCCGTTGAGATGGCCCATAATTACAACATAAGTATTTTTTTAAACCCTTTTGTGGAATCAGTTGAGTTTATGCGCCCTGACTTTCACTGGATAGAATGGGGGGACAATGAAACATGGACATTATCAAAGGAGGTATGGGAAGAAGAAGTGGTTAAATGGGCCAAGTTTGCAGAAGAAAATAATGTTGAGATGTTCGCTCCTGGCTTTGAAATGAGCCTTATGCTGAATCAGACAGAGGCAAAAGAATTTTATGAGGAAATCCTTCCTAAAATAAAAGAAGTTTATCATGGAAAGGTTGCTTTTGCTGAAATACCTTATGACCAAAGGTTTATTTACTTGGATGAGCATAATGTTTTCAGGGGCTATGATTGTGTAGGCATAACCGTTTTTCCATGGGAAGACTATAACGGGACCCATGATATGAGGGGCTTTGAGGATTTGAGAAAACATCTGGAAAGGCAGTCAATGCTTCTGAATGATTTGGGCGATAAGTATAATACATCATGCAGGATTATTGCTACTTATGGAATGGATGACTGGTATGGTGGTTTCCCTAATACTACTACCAGAGCAAAAGGTTATAGTATTGGCTTCGATGTCTTCAAAGAATATAATTTAACAGGTGTTTTTATTCATATATGGGCTTCTGAGGATGACCATCTTGGGAGAAATAAGGATGTAGAAAATATGCTGAACAAAAGATGGATTAAAAGAGAATAAAACGAAAATTTAATAAACAACCTTAACCAACATTTAATATAAAGGGGTGAGTTGATGGCTTTTTTGGGCTTTTTCAAAAAGAACAATAAAAAAGAGGACAAAATCACAAATAAAAGTTCTGATAATTTTAATATAAGAAACCTTGATGAGACTTCAAGACCCAAAAATATGGATAAATTCCCATTGGATATTCCTGAGCCGCCTGTTCTTTCTTCAAAAAATATTAAAAAACCTTCTTTGAATATTGATTTACCAGAATCCGGGAAAATTCCAAAAAAAACCGAAACCCCGGAATCAATGGACCCTTTAAAAAAATCATTAAGGGAAGAAAAGCCTGAAAAAGAAATGTCTTTTAAAGGCCCTTTTGAATCTGCATTTGAAGATAATGATACAGAAAAGCCAATAGCAGAGGATTTTCCTTTGCCTGAATTGGACAAAAAAACAGCTGAAGAAAAAGAGCCTGATGAAGAGTTCAAGCCTGAAGGATATGATGAGCCTGAGCCAATAAAAGAAGAATTATCAGAAACACCGGTTAAAAAAGAAATACCTGAAGAAGAACCCACCTCTCCTGAGAATAAAAAGAGTGCTCTGGAAACATATTTTAAAAAAAGAGACAGCTTTGAAGATAAGCTTGATTTATTTGTTGATATAAATAATTATTCCAATACACTTGACGGGCTTGATTATATTGTTAATTTTTTTAAGAAAGAAGGCAGGCCCTCAAATAAGCTAAATAAAATAGAAAAAAGGCAGATTTCGTTTATTAATGATTTTATTGATATTACTGAAGATGTCCAGAGTCAGCTTATGCTTGTTGATGAAAAAATATTTGAAAAATAAAAGGTGATTGATATGAAAGAAAATGCTCCTGTTTTTGTGAAAATTGATGAATACAAGGAGATATTGGATATTATAGATGTGCTTAAAGGCAAGGTTACAGAGCTTAGAAATACTCTTAGTGAGCTGCAGGAAATCAAGGAAGATGAAGACAGGGAAATGGAAAGGTGGTCTTCTAATCTGGCTGATGTTGAGAATAAAATAAGATTTATAGATAAGTCTATTTTTGAGCCTGAAATGTGATAATACAATAATATAAAAATGACAAAAAAATTACTGAAATCGGGGATTT
>CAZQLC010000057.1:0-2635 GCA_964594025.1 uncultured Methanosarcinales archaeon | reverse complement strand
ATGTGATAATACAATAATATAAAAATGACAAAAAAATTACTGAAATCGGGGATTTCTGAACTTAGAAAGCAAGTTTCCAAGAAATCAAAGACAACAGAGAAAAAAGAAGAAGCAAGAGAGGATTTCTTTGTCAAGATAGATGACCCTGTTGAATTAAGAAGGAACATACTGGAATCCTCAAGGGATTTAATATATAATCTGCAGATTTACCAGAGGATTATAGCCCTCCACAAAGAAAAACTTGCTTTAATAGACAGATTTAATGTCATTCCTGATGAGATAATCCTTCTGGTAAAAAAATTAAAGGAAAAACTTCCCAAAGACATAAGGCAGAAAGACAGAAAAAAAGCAATGGAAGAATTAAAGCCTTCTCCGCATAAAGAGATAAAGGAAAAAAAGGTTTCCAAGGATAGAGGTTTATTGTATGAGCTGGACTTAAAGCTTGATGAGATTGAAAACAGGCTTTCCCGGCTTTCAGGCAAATAGCAAAAATTTTTTAAATTCTTTATTTCTCTTTATATTTAATTATTGATTATTTGATTATAATCAATAAACGCAGGGGTAGCAAAGCCTGGTCAAATGCGCTGGACTCAAGTTTTGAGTAATCAGCTGATAATGAGTTTCCCACTTATGAGGAATCCAGTCCCTTAGTGGGTTCAAGGGTTCGAATCCCTTCCCCTGCATAACCCTTTAGAAAAGTGCTATTATCCCAAATAGGTCCGACTTCGTCGGATAAAACTATCGACATAAAGGGACTTCAGCTTTAGCTGAATGTCGCTTGGTTTTTACGAGATTTTTAATGAAACGAAGCGGAATGTCCAAAAATCTCTTATGAATCCCTTCCCCTGCATAACTCTTTTAAATAAGATTTCTTTAATAAGAATTATTATTAAATAAGTCCTGTTTATAGCATAATCGTTGCTAATCCAAGAAATACAAAAAATCCGAAAACATCTGTTGCAGTTGTTATAAATATGGTTGCTGATGAAGCAGGGTCTTTTCCCAGTTTCTTCATTATCAAAGGGATTATTGCCCCGAAAAAGCCGGCTATTATAAGATTAGTAACCATTGCTATCCCAACAATTAAGCCAAGCACAGGGCTTTTGTTCCATAAGATAGCTATAGCAGCAACTAAAACCCCATTTATAACCCCGTTAATTCCTCCTGCAAACATCTCATTAATAATAACTTTTTTGCCTGTTTTCAGGTTAATTTCTTTTAATGCCAGTCCCCTGACAACAACCGCTAATGTTTGGGTTCCTGCATTTCCTCCCATGCCTGCAACTATGGGCATATAAACAGCTAACAGAATAAATGCAGATATGGTTTCCTTGAAAAGACTTACAACAGATGCGGCAAGAAATGCCGTGGCAAGGTTTATAATCAGCCATTTATACCTGTTTTTTACTTTTACCAATGCAGAATCAAGAACCTCTTCTTCTTCGCTGACACCTGCAAAATCACGAAGATTATTTGCTGATTGTTTTTCTATTAATCTAAGAATGTCATCTGAATAAATAACCCCCAGGATGCTCTTATTCTTGTCTAAAACCACAACTTTATTGTGAGGATGTTTTTTGAATACCTTTATAACTTCATTTTCATCCCGGTCATATTCAATATAAGGTACTTTTTTGATATAGTTACTGATTTTTTCCTTGCCCTGGTGCAGTGCAAGGACATGCCCTAATAGCTCTCCCTCCAAAAAACCATATTTAACAGCAAGTATTGTGGGGAATTTTCCAGTTCTTTTTTCATGCTTCTGGATAATTTTGGAAAGTTCCTCAAATGTTATATTCTTATCAACTTCAGTATAGTCCAGGCTCATCATGCCTGCAGCAGTTTTAGGGTTGAACTTAAGCAGAAATTCCACTTTCTCCCTGATTTTTTCGCTTAAGTTTTTTAAGATTTTTCTCATTCTTTTGGTGCTTACTTTTTGTAATAAATCAGTTGCTTCATCAGGGTCCAGATAATCAATAAGCTCTGTCAATTCTTCATCATTCAGTTTGCCGATAATATCCTGCTGTAACTGTCTTGACAGGCTCATAAGAGTAAATCCCTGATTATTTACAGGTATATCCCTGAAAATAGAAACCCTCTCTTTTGGAGAAGATAATAATTTATATATGAAATTATCCTGTGTTATTTTCTTTGCCATCTTATCCAATTAATACTTCTTACTTCTTAAATTTATCTTTTTTATTATATTTGTTTTTTCAGCAAATGTAAAAATTAAACATTTTTGAGCATAAAGGTTATTTAAAAAACCATAACCTTTATATAGTAAAATACCAATAATTTTTAATAATGGCAGAAGAATCTTTGCTTAGAGGAACATTACAGTTTATGGACAAATTAGGGGTATATGATGTTATTCTTCCTTTCCTGCTTGTTTTTAGTATTGTTTTTGCAATTCTGGAGAAGACTGCTATTTTAGGATATGATAAATCAGGAGATGAAAAAGTAACCAAGAAAAACCTTAATGCCATCATAGCTTTTGTAAGCGGTTTTGTCGTCGTTGCATCATCTAAACTTGTAGGTGTGATAAATACTGTGTTAGGCAATGTTGTTTTGTTATTATTATTAGGAGTATGTTTTATGTTATTAGTGGGTGCCTTTCACCAGCAAACTGAAG
>CAZQLC010000056.1:0-5816 GCA_964594025.1 uncultured Methanosarcinales archaeon | reverse complement strand
GTTTTGCCATCATGATGTATAATGAGGGTTATAATTTATAAAGTTTTTCTTTTATTTGGTTGCATTGAAAAAGTACGTCTGTGCCATGAATGCCATTGATTGCAAAAGGCAATCATGGCATGGCCAGACGAAGCTTACCATGTTCCCACAGTTTAGTGTGGGGTTGTGGTAAGTGCAGTAGGAGTTTTTAAACACAACTAATAATACAAAAAGATTTATAAATAGTTAACTTTTCCATTATCCCATAACCTATGATTGATGAGGTTTTTCCACAACAGGAAAAACTGAAAGAGGCGCAATTTCTCATAATTGTCCTCATTATTAAAACAAGGAGGAAAACAAAATGTCAGAAGAAGATATATACAAAACTATTGAGATGGCAAGAGAAAGCGGAAAAATAAGCAAAGGTGTAAATGAAGTTACAAGAAGTATTGAAAAAGGAGAAGCAAAGCTTGTTGTTGTTGCAAATGATGTTACACCAAAAGAAATAATACTACATATTCCACTTTTATGTAAAGAAAAAAATATTCCTTATTCTGAAGTTTCAAGCAAAAAAGAACTCGGGGCAGCATGCGGTTTAGCACTTGGCACTGCAGCAGCTTCTGTTGTTGTTGAAGGGGATTCAAAAAAACTTATCAGTGAGATTCAAAAAAGCCAGAAAAAGGAAGAAAAGCAGGAAGAATCTGAGGAAATAAAAGAACCTGAGAAAGAAGAAATAACAAAAGAAGAACCAGAAACAAAGGCAGAAGAAGAAAAACCAGAACCTGTAAAAGAGAAAGAAGATGTTAAAGAAGAAATAAAAGAAAAGCCAGAAAAAGAAACTGAAAAGAAATCAGAAGAGAAAAAGGAGGAAAAAGTAAAAGACGAAAAAGAAACTGAGATAAAACCAGAAAAGGAAGAGAAAAAAACTGAAAAAGAACCTGAAGAAATAAAAGAAACTGATAAGGAAAAGAAAACAGAAAATAAGGAAGAGAAGGAAGAATAAAAATGGCAGAAAAAGGAAAAACTGAAAAAAGAGCCTTCAGCCAGGCATTTCCTGCAGAAGTCAAGGAAATCATGGGAAGAGCAGGAGCAAGAGGGGAAGCTATACAAGTAAGATGCAAGATTCTTGAAGGCAGAGACAAAGGAAAAATACTGAAAAGAAATGTAATGGGTCCTGTCCAGATAAATGATATTCTGATGTTAAGGGAAACTGAAACCGAAGCTGGATCATCAGGAAAAAATAAAAGAACTACTAAAAGAAGTTGATAAAAATGAAATGCAGTTTTTGTAAAATAAACATAGAAAAAGGAAAAGGAAAGATGTATGTCAAGAAGTCGGGGCAAAAATTATATTTCTGCTCAGGCAAATGTGAAAAAAACATGCTGAAGCTAAAAAGAAAAGCAAGAAAAACCAGATGGACTGAGGAATTCAGAAAAGAAAAAGAGGTTAAAAAATGACAACCCGAAGCTTAATTTTAATAAAACCAGATGGTGTGAAAAGAGGCTTAATAGGAAAAATAGTGAACAGACTGGAGAGGCCAGGCCTAAAGATTATCGGAATGAAAATGGTATGGATAGATGAGGATTTCAGCAAAAAGCATTATAAAGAACATGTAAATAAAGAATTCTATAATAATTTAGAAAAATTTATCATATCAGGACCTATTGTTGCTATTGCTGTAGAGGGTGTGGAAGCAGTAAGAAATGTAAGAAAAATTGTTGGGGATACAGAGCCTTATAAAGCACTGCCCGGCACAATAAGGGGAGACTTTGCACACCACCACGTTGAATTTACTAATAGAGAGAGAAAAGCTGTTATGAATCTAATTCATGCTTCTGCAAATAAAAAAGAAGCTGAGGAAGAAATTAATTTATGGTTCAGTGAATCTGAACTACATGATTATTCAACAGTCCATGAAGAGCATGTTTTTTAAAATTATATTAAAAATAAATTGAAGGTGCTTAAAAATCAATAGAATTTTTGGTATCTTTTTGATAAAAAACCAAAAAGGTGATTAAAAAAATGGGAGAAAAGATGGTTGACAAGGTGAAGAGGCTGGTTAATAAGCCGGAGCAGATCAGAAATATTGCTATTTGCGCACATATTGACCATGGCAAAACCACATTATCAGATAACCTTCTTGCAGGGGCAGGAATGATGTCTGAGGAACTTGCAGGAAAGGCTTTACAATTAGATTTCCATGAAGACGAACAGGAAAGGGGAATTACAATAGACACTGCTGCTGTGAATATGGTCCATAACTTTGATGATAAGGAATACCTTATCAATTTACTTGATACACCAGGGCATGTTGATTTTGGCGGTGATGTAACCAGGGCAATGAGAGCTGCAGACGGAGCTATTGTGCTGTGCTGTGCTGTTGAGGGAACCATGCCCCAGACAGAAACTGTATTAAAACAGGCACTAAGGGAAAAGGTAAAGCCTATATTATTTATCAACAAAGTTGACAGGCTCATAAAAGAGCTTAAATTAAGCCCTGAAAAAATGCAGGAGCGTTTTATGGAAATAATCAAAGATGTAAATAAATTTATAGAGCAGATGGCTCCTGAGGAACATAAGGAAGACTGGAAAGTAAGCGTAAAAGACGGGACTGTTGCATTCGGGTCATCTTTTCACAACTGGGCATTATCTATAAATTATATGCAGGACAAGGGAATCACATTTAAAGATATAATTGAAGCCTATTTGGAAGGTGAAAAATGGAAGGAGTTGGGAAAGAAAGCACCTCTGCATGATGTTGTCTTGAATATGGTCATCAGGCACCTTCCAAACCCGAAAGAAGCACAGAAAGGAAGAATTCCCACAATATGGCACGGGGACAAAGAATCAGCTCTTGGAAAATCATTAATCAACTGCGACCCTAATGGTCCTTTGGTGTTTATGGTTACCAAAGTAGTAATTGATCCTCAGGCTGGTGAAATAGCATCAGGAAGGCTTTTCTCAGGAACTATAAAAAGGGGACAGGAAGTTTACCTGAACCTGGCAAAAAAAGACTCAAGAGTCCAGCAGGTTTATATTTATAATGGAGCAAAAAGGGAGATTGTGGATGATATACCTTCAGGGAATATTATTGGTGTAGGAGGATTAAAAGGAGCATATCCTGGTGAAACTGTTTCTATGGGTAAAATAGACCCTATGGAAAAAATAACTCATATATTTGAGCCTGTTGTTACCAAGGCAATTGAAGCAAAAAAACCAAGTGATCTGCCTAAGCTTATAGATGTCCTTGTCGATGTCTCAAAAGAAGACCCTTCTATAGAGATTGAAATCAATAAAGAAACAGGGGAACACTTAATGTCAGGAATGGGCGAGCTTCATCTTGAAGTTATAGAAAACAGGATAAAAAAAGAAAAGGGTGTTGATATTGAAACCTCGCCACCAATAGTTGTATACAGGGAATCTGTAACCAAGATGTCACCTCAGACAGTAGAGGGAAAAAGCCCTAACAAGCACAACAAATTCTATTTCAAGGTAGAACCTCTTAATGAAAATATAATAAAAGCCATAAAAGAGGGAGAAATTAGTGAAGGCAGGATAAAAAAAGAAGACAAGGAAACCTGGAAACTATTAAAAGAAAAAGGCATGGATGGGGATGAAGCAAAAAAAGTAAGGGATATATTCAAAGGCAATATGTTTATAGACGCTACAAGAGGTATTGTCCACATAGGTGAAATTATTGAGATGGTTCTGGATATGTTTGAGGATGTAATGAAAAAAGGACCATTATGCAGGGAGCCATGTTTTGGTGTAAAGGCAATATTTGAAGATGTTAAACTGCATGAAGATGCCATCCACAGAGGCCCTGCACAGGTTTATCCTGCTGTAAGGTCAGCTATAAAAATGGCCATCAACATATCAGGCCCTGTTCTGTTTGAGCCTGTTCAGACATTAAGGTTTGAATCTCCTGTGGAATACATGGGGGAAATAAGCAATATAATCTCAAGCAAAAGGGGAAAACTTGAGGAGATGGATCAGAAAGAAAAAAGAATCAAGGTTATAGGAAAACTGCCTGTTGCAGAGATGTTTGGATTGTCATCAGAATTAAGGTCAGGAACAGAAGGACGTGGAAGCTTCTCACTCATAGACCAGAAATTCGAAAAAATGCCTGGCAATTTACAGGAAGAAGTCATAACAAGAATAAGAGAAAGAAAAGGCCTGGGGCCAAATGAGTGATAAGTTTTAAAAGAAATTTAAAAAAATAAAAATATATTAAGATTCAATTTCCCTGAACTCTAATTTCAGAATTTTACCAATCTTTTTTATTTCTAAATCTATTGCTCTTACGCGGTCTTCAACTGTCCTATAGTCTTGTCGAGTTAGATATGTTCTCAACTCAGGAATAGTCTGTATAATAATATTAAGTCCTCTTGAGACATCAGAATTGGCTCCATGCTCATTTAATAAAGCCCTGCAAGCATTAAGAATCTCATCACATTTATCAATAGCAGCAGCACTTGACTTTATTTTAACAAGTTTATCCAATTCTCTTACCATTCTATGTAAATGAATCATATTATCACCTGATATAATTTAAATATAAAATCATATTTAAAAGTTTTTATTTTAATTAATAATATAATTATTTATGTATAAGATAATTTATTTAATAAAATTAACCTTATTCAACCGTAAATTACAAAAACCAATTAATTGTGTTTTCTAAGTTCGGAATTTTGCGGGCAAAATTCCGTAACTTACAAAAATCAGAGATTTTCTAAGTTAGGAAATTCTAAGGAATTTCCGTAACCTTTTTAAATACCTCATTATTCACATTACCTAATTTAATAAAATTTAAAAAAAACAATTGAGGAGGAGATAAAATGGCAAAAAACAAACCACACATAAACATTGTGTTTATAGGACATGTAGATCATGGTAAATCAACAACTCTGGGAAGATTGCTTTATGACTCAGGAACAATTGATGAACAGGCCATGAGAAAATTACAGCAGAAAGCAGAGGAACTTGGAAAGAAAGGATTTGAGTTTGCTTTTGTAATGGACAACCTGAAAGAAGAGCAGAAAAGAGGTCTGACCATAGACTTAGCACATAAAAAATTCGAGACAGACAAGTATTACTTTACAATTATTGACGCACCAGGACATAAGGACTTTATTAAAAACATGATTACTGGAGCAAGCCAGGCAGATGTCGGTGTTTTAGTTGTTGCTGCAAATGACGGAGTTATGGCACAGACAAAAGAGCATGTGTTTTTATCAAAGACTCTTGGTGTCGACCAGTTGATCGTTGTAGTCAATAAAATGGATATGGTTGGTTACAAACAGGAGAAATTTGATGCTGTGAAGAAAGATGTAGAAGGCCTTTTGAAAATGGTGGGATATAAGACAGAAACAATAAAATTTATACCAACCGCTTCATTAAAAGGAGACAATATCTGTAAAAAAGGAGATAACCTGAAATGGTTCGAAGGTCCTACATTACTTGAAGTTATGGATACAATAGAAGAGCCACAGAAACCTGTAGACCTGCCATTAAGACTACCTATACAGGACGTTTACAACATAAAAGGTGTTGGTGTTGTTCCTGTAGGAAGAGTTGAAACAGGCAGAATCAAAAAGGGAGACAAGATAATTGCTGTACCGGGAAGGGAAGGCAAGGGAGTTACGGGTGAAGTAAAAACAATAGAAATGCATCATGAGCAGATAGATACAGCAGAACCAGGAGATAATATTGGATTCAACGTGAGGGGATTTGGGAAGAACGACATTGCCAGAGGGGATGTAATAGGCCCTGTAAGCAACTGTCCAACTGTTGCAAAAGAATTCACAGCACAGATTGTGGTGTTGAATCAT
>CAZQLC010000055.1:0-5857 GCA_964594025.1 uncultured Methanosarcinales archaeon | reverse complement strand
GGACTGGATAAACCAATCATATCAGATTGTCACTAACCAAAACAATTATGTTTCAACAAGTGGTGAGGAAATATTCATAAACAGAAGCTCAGCTAATACAAATTTTGAAGGAATATGGTCTTATTTATGGAGTGTAGCAGGGCAGGAGTCTGGAAATTATTCTGCAGTTTCCATGGCAGAGAAAACCAATTACACTGTACCTTATGACTATGAGTTCTTTGAGATAACTCAGGATTCAACAGGGCCTAATGTAACCTTAAACACTCCTGAAAACGGCTCAGAAAGCAATTCCTCTGTTATATTTACATACAAGGTTACAGATGCATTGAGCACTGTATTAAACTGCTCTTTGTATATTGATGATGAGTTTGAGGATATAGACATTTCAATCCAGGAGGGGACAGTTCAGTTCTTTTATCCAAGGATACCTATGGGTGGATGGCATAACTGGACTGTTAACTGTACTGATTATTACGGGAATGTTGGGGAAAGTGAGAGATGGCTTATTTATATAAAGCCGCCGGACTTAAAAATAAACAGTTCAGATGTTGTATTTTCAAATAATGCACCAAAAGAAGGGGAAAATGTCACAATGAACTTTACTATATATAATATAGGGGGAAGCAATGCCTATAATGTTACAATAGAGGCTTATTTTAATGATAACTTATTAGGCAATTTCACAGAGAACATAACCGATATAGATGGCATTAAATCAAATGTCAGCTTGTCAGTTTCACAGGTCATGCCTGGTCCGGGCCCTTATAATTTTTCCATAATTATTGACCCTCCTGTTTTGACAAACGGCTCAATTTTTGAGTTAAGGGAGAATAATAATAACATAACTGTTGTTATTAATGTCCCTTCATGGCATACTTATTATGGGAATGTAAATGCAAGTTTTTTACTTTCAACTGCTGTGAATGATTCCTTTATAAAATGGTTCGGTACCCCAAGGGGAAATATTTTTGTTACAGACACTGATATTGTAGATAATATTGACTGGGACAGCCTTCATGCCATCGGGAGGAATATCACAAACGGGATTTCAAATAATGATTTTGAGGAAATAGATGAAAAATTGAATTCAACAGGTTATAATGACTCTGTCAATTTAAGCTATACTTCAGATGGGCTGCCTAAAGATACAAAAACATTAAATATCCTGGATAAGAATATCTCAAATGTTCCTGTAATCAACAGCACAATCAATAATAATTTTGTGACAGGGATGTTATGGGACAGCTCAGATGGGGGCAGTGAATACAATAAAAGCCAGGACCTGGTTTTTGTTACAGAGATGAATTACAATAAAACAGGGAACTACGGTGTTTATGATTATGAAATAAGGATACCTGTTAATATAGAAAAATATGCATCTTCAACCAATAGTGTTTCATTTTATTATGAGATTAAATAAATAATTAATTGTGGATAAAAATACAAACTTATTTAAATTATAAAAGATAACAATAAAAAAGAGGTGAGTTATTTCATGTGGGGGAAAAACGAAAAAGAGCTTAATGTTCCCAAAGAGATTCCTGAACTGGCTCAGGATAAATATGAGCATGCTGAGCTAAGTGTATTCGGGCCTGAAGAAGGCTATTCTAATAATAATATTCCTGAAACAAAAAAAGATGATATAAAAACAGGAATGAAAGAAACTGAAGATAAGAAATTGTCTGAAAAAGAAAAGAAAAAAATATTCTCACATGTTTCCACTGAAAAGCTCTATAAAGACAAAGCAGAAAGAGAAAAGGATAAAGAAGTAACACACAAAAAGGCTTCTATTATTGAAGAATTCAAGGAAAGGATTCCTGAAGTCAGGGAGCCTGAGCCCATATCAAAAGTACAGTCAAAGCATAGAAGGATAATGCCGTTCTACACCAAAGAGCATACAAAAGATTATGCTGATTATATTGGGGAGTATACTGGAAAACAACAAAGGAGGGCTTTTCAGGATGAATTGTCTTACTTTAATGAATCAAAAGAATCCCCTTTGAGTTTCTTTGACAACCTTTCCCAGTTTTTCAGAAAAGAGGATATGAATGAAGAATCAACAGATAAACTCAAAAAATTGCTGGATGATGATATTCTGCAGCAGATGAAGTCATTCCATATATGGGGGTGGGAGGATGAGGAAATACCTTTTTCTCTTGAAAAAGAGAGCCTGAAAAGGGCAATGCAGAAAAAACTTTCTGAATTAAGAAATCTTGAAGAAAGGTGGTATAATATAAAAGAAAGGCTGGTTAATGAAAAACATATGCTGGAAAAAGAGGAATCTCAGATTAATTTTAAATTAGATGAGTTAAAAAGCATGATAAAAAAACTGGTTGATAAGAAAGAAAAGGAGAATAAAATAAAAGAATTAGTGCAGAAAGAGGCTTCAGAAGAAGGTTATTTTATTCTCAGGAGCAAAAATAAGGTGGAAGGGGTTTTAAAATCCATAGATGATTTAAAAGAAAAACTGCCTTCAATAGCTGATGAAGTTTTTAATTATCATGTTAATGAAAACCGCAATGATTTTGCTGACTGGATTGAGAATATTTTCCATGCAGCAGAAACTGCTTCAAAGTTAAGGTTATTGAAAACCAAAAAAGAATTTATTGAATTTTTTTCTTAATTTATTAATTTTATATTATTCTTTTAGTTATTATATTTTTCTCTGAAAATTTAAATAAAAAGCGAAACATTTATATATGAGTATACATATATGTATATTAATATATTTATATTTATATAAAAAATAAATAAAATAAGAAACCACAGGCTTGGTATTTTTGAGGTGAGTTTAAATGAAAATAGGAAAAATATATTTGGTTGTTTTGTTATGTTTGTTTTCGATAGCAGGATTGATAAATATGGCAATAGCATGGCCTTCTGGTGCAGAGACTATAACTGAGCAGAGTTCAGAAAGACTGCCGTATCAGACACCTGATAGCACAGAAGCACAGGCGGGAAACATTACCGAAGTAACAATAGGGGGTCTGTCTATAACAAGACACTTTGCAGGTTATTATGGTAATGTAACAGGTACAATTGTCTTAAGTGATGTTGACAACAATACTATGTATGACTGGTCAGTAACTTCCCCTACAGGACAGGTGTATGCTGTAAGAAGCGATACTGTACAGTGGGATGATGTTACATGTGCCAATGTAACCAACAAGGAAACAGAGGATACAGTTTTTCTTGGCATGAACATTTCATATCTGGCAGACAGGGACAGTGTAAACAGGACTTTTATCGATGCAACAGCCCACCCAACATTCTATGTAGGCTCTACAGAGATTACTACCCATACATGTCATGCAGCAAACACATATGTGGATTCAGGGTCACAGACAAATTCATTTTTTGAAGTGCTGTTATATGATTTCACAAACAGCAATATGGTTTACACCACATTACTGGAAGAGGATGTAAATGGTTTTGACAACAACGCACATGATTTCCAGATGTTATTGGCAGAGCCGGGAAATGGAACAGATACAAGTACAACTACATATTGGTTCTTCCTGGAAATAGAATAAGCAGGCTGAACTTATATTGAAAAGCAAGGTGAAACTGTGAATAAAAAAATGGAAACAAGGCTGACAGGGATTTTAGTAATCTTATATATAGTTATATTTTCTGTCCTGTTAGTTTTCAGTGTTAATGTGGGAGCTGTGCCTCAGGGCCCTACGGTTAATTCCAACACCACAGGATCAGCTCCTGCCAAAACAGCCCACAGCAGGGCAGATGAGGGAGGAACAATTACTACCATAGCTTTTGATCTGGAGCAGCAGGATTATGCATGGAAAGCCTATGTAGGAAATGTAACAGGTAAACTGACATTAGATGATTCTGAAAATAATACAATTTATGACTGGACAATGTCCACTGTGACTGGAGAGGTCTATGCAACAAGAGCCTCATCAACACCAACATGGGCAAGCGTAGTTTGTGCAAATGACACAGTAATAGCAGCAGAGCAGACAGATTTATCCATGTCCGGAGTGGATAGGATAAACCTTACATTCAATATGACATCACACCAGCAGTTCGAAGTTTCCGGTAAGAATTTCCCCCAGAATGACTGCAACTATACAACCTCAACATATATCAATGATACTGCACAGTCAGAATCAGTCAATATGTATTTCCAGGAAGTCATTTTATATGACGGCTCAAATATTATTTATATTACAATTATGGAGAGTGATGAAATCGGCTATGAGACAGGTTCAGCAGAAAACAATACATATGATTTCCAGATGCTTGTTCCTGAGAATGAATCAACTTCACAAACCAGTCCTTTGACATATTACTTTTATGTTGAGCTGGGTTAAATCCTTTATTATATTATATTCATTTTTTTTATTTATATTTAACTAAAACGAACCAAGTCCTTGCTTTTGCTTACATAATAGGCCCTAGTGGTTTATTATGTAAGCCTTATAGTTTAGTTCAGAAAGGCTGATTATTGATTAATTGGCCTTTATCAATTTACAAAAAGCGAGGACTTTAAATGGACTTGGAGAACAAAACATTAAGAAATGGATTATTTATCTCCGTACTATTCATTATTCTGTTAATAATAGTATTTCTTTTGCCTGTTGTAAATGCCATACCTCAGGGACCTACTTTGACTTCAAATACTACTGAATCAGCCCCTGCCAAATCAGCCCATAGCAGGGCAGACAATGGGGGCACAATTACACGTATAAACTACGACCTTCAGCAGCAGGATTATGCATGGAAAGCCTATGTGGGAAATGTTACAGGCAGGCTGACTCTGGACGATTCAAGTAATAATACAATATATGACTGGACAATGTCCACTGTGACAGGAGAGGTCTATGCAACAAGGACATCAGGAACACCAACCTGGGCAAGCGTAGTTTGTGCAAATGACACAGTAATAGCAGCAGAGCAGACATATTTTTCTATGAGTGGTATAGACAGGATAAACTTAACATTTAACATGACTTCCCACCAGCAGTTTGAAGTGGCAGGCAAGAACTTCCCCCAGAATGACTGCAATTATACAACCTCAACCTATATCAATGATTCTGCACAGTCAGAATCAGTCAATATGTATTTCCAGGAAGTCATATTATATGACGGCTCAAATACTATTTATATTACAATTATGGAGAGTGATGAAATCGGCTATGAGACAGGTTCAGCAGAAAACAATACATATGATTTCCAGATGCTTGTTCCTGAGAATGAATCAACTTCACAAACCAGTCCTTTGACATATTACTTTTATGTTGAGCTGGGTTAATCGTTAAGTTTATAATATATTTGTTCTTTTCTTTTATCATGAAAATAACTATCTCAGGAATGCCCGGAGCAGGGAAAACAACTGTTTCTAAAATTTTAGCTAACAAACTACAGTTTAAGTTAGAAAATATAGGAAATTTAAGAAGAAAAGCAGCAGAAGAAAGAAATATGTCTTTAAAGGAATTTAATGATTGGTCTAAAAGTAATCCTGAAAAAGGAGATAAATATTTTGATGATTACCAGAAAAAATACGGGAAAGAAAATGATAATTTTGTAATGGAAAGCAGGCTTGGGGCTTATTTTATTCCTGATTCTGTTAAAATATACTTAGATATTGATACATATATAGCAGCAGAAAGAATATGGAAAAATAAGAGAAAGCTTGAGGATTGTGATAATGTTGAGGAATTAAAGAAATCCCTGGAGGAAAGAATCGCCAATGATAAAGAGAGATACTGGAGCATTTACAGTTTTGACCCTTATAATAAGAATAATTATGATATAATTGTGGATACAAACGAATTGTCTGTAAATCAGGTTGTTGAAAGAATTGAACAAAGATTGAAAGAATTCTAAATTATATTGT
>CAZQLC010000054.1:0-5913 GCA_964594025.1 uncultured Methanosarcinales archaeon | reverse complement strand
TAATCTCATTTCTTCTCCTTCTGGTATTCAAAATAAGAATAAAAAACAATAAACACAACCAATGAAAGAACAGGAATCATAATCAGAAGAACAGAATATTGAGGAAAGAAAAATCCTAAAAATGCTATCAACCCGGCAATCTTAAAAAGTCTTCCACCTAGCTTGTTTGTCTTATCCCATACTTTCTCACTGCTTAATGTCCAGGGGGTCCTTATTCCAACAAACCAGTTCATCTTTGCATTTTCAGTTAAAATTCCAGCATAAAAAAACAAAAGGCCCATAGCAGGTATTAAAAAACGGTTCATATCAAATGAAACATTGAAATTCCATAATATTGTCAGGAAATAAATGTAAAACATGAAAATGACTATAAAAAGAATAAAAATATCATAATATCTCCTGAATTTCCTGATATTCTCTTTCAAAGGGTCTATTTTGGGAATCACTAAAAATAATAAAAATAATCCTGCTGTAATCAAAGGCAGCAAAAACAATCCCCAGAACCTGGGCATGTAATCATCAACTTCCCCTTGTGCATTCCAGTGGGAAGCCATTTGCTCAGGCATTCTCGGATATAAATAAAGAGCACTAACAAAAGATAATAATATCAAAAGAATAATAATTATTTCTGTTTTTTTCATTATTCTTTTTTTATCAGTTTGTATTTATTAATATTTCCGATTTTAACCAAAAAGAATATAAATAATAACCTCTTTTATAAAAATGAATATTGAAAATGGAAGAAAATAATGAAAACGGAAAAAATCTGATTGCAGTTATTACAAAGATGAATCCTCAAGTGGAAAACGGAAAAATAGGAATCACTGTAAATACACCAGAACCACATGGAGAATTTGAGGCATTGATAGATAAAAAATACATAAAAAAATACTCTTTGGGGAAAGGTACTATCCTTGAAGCCAGGCTTGTTTTAACTCGGGGGATACCTGATTTTACGGGAGATAAATGCCTAAAAAAGAACGTGGTAACAATGTATGATGAATTGTACTCTTTAAATATTTGTGAAGGAGAAACAATATACCAAAGATAATAATATAATTCTTTTTCTTTTAGTTTACTACTATAAAATAGAAAAGTTTATATATTGTTTTCTTTTACTCTGTTAAAAATATATGGAGATAATTTTGGCAGATATAGAAGAAGTTAAAAACAGCATTCTGAAATGGCATTACGGTATTCTTGTATATAATGTGAATAATATCAAAGAAGAAGAAGAAATAAAAAATAAAAGAAGTCAGTTTAAAAATTTTACCAGTATTCTTTATGACAAAATAGGAGATAAGAATGAAAACGGGACTATAGAAACAATATTAACAATAGAATATATGAAACATAAAGAACATTATCTGCTGACAAATTACAGTGATAAAGAAAAAATAATTAATCACATCCTTGTATTAGAAACCAACATAATAGATTATTGCCAGAATAACAAAAGTTTTATTGACATTTTCAAAAGAAATATCTCATCTGAACATTATGAATTATTCCGGCAGGTTATTTCAAAAAATAATGAAGGAAAAGAAGAATGTATGATAGATGCAATTATAACAGGAGACAGATTAAGGATAAAAAACAGCCTGGAAGAATGCTTTAAAGAAGCTAAAGAGATTTATCCTAAATAGATTTAATTATTTTCTTAAAATAAGAGAATTGCCTGTAGGGTCTTCTATTGTTATCTGCAAAGAATCCCTGCCCCAGAGAACCCTTCCTATTTTCTTTATCTTGTTTTTTATCTTCTTTATTTCTGCCTGGTCCTCTTCTCCTTCCTTAAGCTCATCAAGCTTTTTCTTCTCTGTATTTAATAAGTCTTTTATTGTTGTAATATATCCGTTTGAAGTATCGGTCGGCTTTATCTCGCTTATCCTTTGGAATTTTATTGTTGCCTGGGCAGATTTTATTATTTTTATTTCTAAATCATTCTCATTCTCAATCTTTATGGTTTCCTTAAAGGGTGTTCTCTCTTCATCTGCCTCAATATCAGATTTAAAATAACCGCATTTATTGCAGCTCATTGAAAGAAAGTGTGCTATGCCAAATCCATTTATATCCCTGATTACCTCTTTCATAGTCAATGAATTCTCATGGCAGACAGGGCATTCCTGGTCATTTATCTCCATTGAAAGGTCATCCTGTTTTATCTCCTGATTTTCAGCATTCATTTTCCATCACTTTATTTTTACTGTTTATAATTATGCAGAAAACCTTTTAAATAGTTTATCAAACCAGAAAAAATATAATGGAAAACCTATAATTTAAAATATATTCCAAGAAATAAAAAAATTTAAAAACACAGTCACTCAGAAATTATTCTTCTTCAATCTCTTCCAGTTCTGTAGTATTCTTCTTGACTATTTGTGCAAAAGAAGGGACTGCAACAATGTGGTCTTCACTGAACCCTGCTATGTCGCCGTCAATAGCATCTGTTGTTTTCTTCAGCTTGTTGATGGCTCTTTTTAATTCAACAAGATCCTTATCCTTTAAATCCTTTATATCAATCAGGGCAATTGTATTGTCTTCCCTCAAAGCCCTTAATATCGGTTTGATATCAGAAAAATCCTCAATCTTGAACGTCTTTACCAAAACCTCAGATTCCTCTTTTTTATGGCTTTCGGTGTCTAATTCAACATAATCCTGCTCCATCTCATCAAAATCCTCTTCATCTGATACTCCTTTTTTTGAAATCTTATGCCTTATTTTTGATAAAAAAGCTGTCATGATACTCCCTCCGTTTTCGAATTTATCTTATAATCCTGATTTACAGTTTAACTTATAATAAAACTTATAATCCTTCTTATTTATAAATTTTACTCTATTAGAGTATCTATTTGTTGATAAAAAGATAAAAGGAGTATGTTCTAATTTAAAATAATCAGAGGAACATACATTTCTTCTTTTGTAATTCCTGCATGATTTCCAATAAGATGCTCTTTTTTTTCATTTAATATTTCATCCTTGAGTATATAATTTTCTTTCATAATCAAAGTGTAATCTCCTGTCCGGTTAAAAAGCTCAGGATTTGGCTTATACAAGCCAAAATAATTCTTTTGTATTAAATCTCTTGACTTGTATAGATGACAATAATCCATTAATCTGGTCTTGACATATTTTTCAAACTGTCTGGCCTTTAAAGGTTTGACATAACAGTAAACAACCCTTCCTTCACCACATAAAGGCAGTGTTAAACACTCCTTTAAGTCAGGATGATTATTCAATTCAATCCTTCTTTTGATGGGAGTATTTATAAATCCGTGGTCAGATGTTATAATTAAAGTTGTGTTTGTATTTTTGATTTTTTCAGCAAACTTTTTTATTTCACTATCCATCTTCTCAAAATGTTCGTCTGTTTTCTTTGCATTTACACCAAAATCATGTGCCAATGAATCAAATTCAGGCCAATAAGCATATATATACTTTCTTTTAGTGTTTGAATCTATGGTTTTTTTTATATCTGTAAACATTCCTTTCAGATTATTAAAGCCAATTCTTTTTGCTTTTTTTGTAAGAGCTTTTGTGAAAGCTGAATCTTTGATTTTATTTGGCTGTATAACAAATGAGTTAGTATTTATCCTCTCAGAAAACCCTTTTTCATTTAAAATGTGCTTAATTTTTATTTTTTCAGGGATTGGGATTTCTCCTGCCCGTGTTGTAAAAGGCAAAATTTTCACAACCATCCCCAATTCATTTAAATAAATATGCCATCCTGTAACTCCATGCTGCTGAGGAGCATCCCCTGTCAGAAATGTTGTAATTGCTGCTCCTGTGGTGGCTGGAAAAACAGAAGTCATCTTGCCGACAGCATTTTTCTTCAAAAAGGAATTCTTCTTATTTTTCAAATAATGAAAACCCAGACCATCTATAACCAACAAAACTATGTTTTTTGAATCTTTTAATTTTTCAGGAGGCAACAATTTTAGAGGTTTATATTTAATTTTTGCTCCAAAAGCATTTCCAATAGAACTCATTAGGTTGACTATGCTTCCCCCTTCGTAATTAGGCAATATCATTAACAAGGGTTTAGATAGTATATTAATAAATATTTCGAAACAATAAAAATATTTAAATAAAACAATTGCTTCAGGCATAAAAATGAGAGAGTAGGGGACAGACTTAAGAAAAGATTTATATAATAGTAATACCTTAAAATAATAAAATGATTAGAAATGAAATGACTAGATCAGATGAAACTTTTGATAAATTTGAAAGAGAAAAAGAAAGTTTTTATTTAAAAACAATGACTAATGCTTTTAAAAACTTAGAAAGGGCAGAAAGGCTGGCCAAAACACTTGAAGGAGAATTAGAAGAAAATATGAGGAACAGAAATAAAATAACAGAAACAAATATAAGAAACAATACGAATGAATTACAAATATTCTTAGGTAAGGCTTACCCACACATATGCACCCAACCATTAGGAGAAGCTGCAGGAGATTCTGAAAGAACTATTAAAATAAAGGTAGAAAAGGCTTTATATTATATCCTAAATATCGGACAGAGAATTTTAAACGAAGGATACCATATGGTTGCTGAAGGAGAAAAAACATCTGATAGGCTAGAAATAGAAAATATGATTAAAGAAAATAAAGTATTGAGAGAATTAAAATCAAGAATAATGATACTAAGACCGATACTGGCAAAGCTAAGAAGTGCTAATTAATTTTATACTCTAAAGTTTCTCTGTCTTTTTTTACAATACAAACTTCTTTTAAAGGAGGTATCATGCGGGGATCATCTTTAATATAAACAAGAGAAGGATATTCCTTGCTAATTAACCCCTGAAATGATCTATAACCAATTAAATGTTTAAGACCAAGAACAAAAACCATAAGGTTAGTATTCAATTCTTCATCAAATTTAACTACCCTTTCATACATACGTTTATTCTGCCCCCACACATCACCTTGATGATCATTAAAAACAAAAACATCCATCCCTTTTTCTAAAAAATTTTTGCCCATTTGAATATATTTCAAAAGACAATTTGAATATTCAGAATTTTCTTTTTCTTTAAACTCAGTTTTATGTATTAATTTAGAAAAATGAATTGGTTTTTCTATTGTGGTGGTATTGTTTAAAAAGGGTATAAGTTCAAGAAAAATACTTACTCCAAAAAGATTGTTTAAAGAATTAATATCCCTCCCCATACTTTCGCAAATAAGATTATTCATATGTGTCCTTTCACCAAAAATCACTGAGTATTTTTTATCATTTCTATAAAAATGACTAAATTCTTTTTCTAATATATTTGAATCATATTTTTGTGAAGAAAAATCATCAAAAATATATTTTAACTCTTTGACAAATTTTTTATGACCAACACTATTTTTTACCATCATATTTGCTTGAGAATGAACTAATATTTATAAATATTACTATTATTTACTTCTGATGGATAGTAAAATAACTGGAAATCACTATTAAAACAACAGAAACAATAAAACTAATTCCTAAAATCAAAAAGCCAAAACTAATGAAAAATGATTCAGGGAATAAGGTTATTAATAAGGAATCCTTGGGGAATAAATAATTTCCTGTGAATAATATCTTATGCAATAACATCCAAAAAACTGAAAAATTAATCCTGGATAATAGAAATAATAAAATTATGAAGAAAATAACAAAACCTGAAGAATACATGAAGGCTTTTGAAATTTTTTCCTTTAGTTCTTTTAGATTATTCCTGTACAAAAAATATAAGCCAAAAGAGCTTATTAAAAACAAAAATATGCTCATTCCATAAATAAACCTTAACTTAAACAATAAATCCTTAACATCATTTAAATGAGATTGTTCTTTTTCATTGAAATAATTTAATTATACTTTGTCCTGGAAAAAACTAAATAAATTTTCAGTAAAATTTAATGTTTCCTCTTCAATTAATTCATGAAAAAC
>CAZQLC010000053.1:0-6262 GCA_964594025.1 uncultured Methanosarcinales archaeon | reverse complement strand
CGAAGATATTGTTCCTCGTTCTCTTCATCTTCTTCTATAATTTTATTCATATAAAGGCTCACCATCCTATTTTTTGATTCATCTGATATTGTGGGATCCACTATAAGATTAAGAATAGTATCCTCAATAGATAGATTCTCAATTTCTCCCAATATTCTTTTCTTACCCATCATTTTAATTACCTCCTGAATTTTATTCGATTATGTTATGTAATGTATTTAAATTTCCCTATAATATAACAAAGAAACTGTTTCCATATATAAATCTTTTGGTTTTGTTACTACTTATTAATAACATAAATAATTATAGATTAACTACAGGTTATAGGATTTTAATTAAAGTTCAGAATATATAAAACAAAAGAATTAAGCTCTTTTTCTTTCAACATTAATATGCATACCGTATTCTTTAAGTTTTGAAGACAAATCATCATCTATAATTGAAGAACCCGGCGAGATTTCTCATTATTTGAATCATGATATGAGCAGGAAAATATTTCTAAAGCTGAGATTACATCATCATCTTCAACCCGTATTTTCAACAAAGAAGGAAAATTCAATGGTTTTAATTGTCTTTTATCAGATTCATAATTATCAATAGTCTCTTTGTCTTCTTCAACTAATGATCTAAAATAACATTTATTGTATTCAGTAGAATCTTCAGGTTTTCTGTAAGTATCGCAGTTGGTGTTATAACCCTTACACTCAACACACCTTTTTAATTGTTCCACCAAAGCTTTTTTTTCATATTCTTCCATTTTTTCACTTTTGATATTAATTTATTATAATTTAGCAAGAGGTATTCCGTAACTTCCGTTCTTTGAACCCTTACCTGAATCTATAATATTAAGACTTGTATTTATATTTTTCTCATGATTATCTGATGGAGGAGAATAACTTTCAACTATCAGTTTAATATTGTTTTCATCTTTGTCTTTTCCATAGGTGTTCTTCATATAGTCATTCAATTCTTCTAGTTGATTTTTTTTTAATTCTGTTATGGGGTCGTCATCATCTAATTCTATATTATAATTATAGTTTAATTGTTCTTCAAATATTCTAAGAGCTTCAGTTTTTTCTTCTAAATCTATTTCTTCTTTATCGAAAAAATTGTCTGCTAAAATATCTCCTATGAACCTCACATAATCCTTCTTTATTTTCCCTTTTTCTTCTTCAAATCTAGTATAAGGACAGTTAGATTTCAATATATTATAATAAGTATCCACAGCAGAATTTTTATCTTTAAAGGTATGATTTAATAAGTCCTCTAGTAAAAACTCAACTTCAGTATCTGAAATTATATTGTCTAAAAACTGTTTAGATGTATAATTGGGTTTTTCATCTTCTTTCTTATTTTCGCTCATAAAATCATTAAAAAATCTATCAAATTTATACTCTTTTATGTCCTTATCCAGAACAATATCGACGAAAAATTGTTTGGTTGTATAAGAACAAACTTCATTATTTATAATGTCCTCGATAAAGCCATCCATCGTATAACTCAATTTATCATCTAGAACAGACTTAATGAAAAAATCTTTAATTGTAATATAATCCTCTTTTGCATAATAATCATCAATAGCTTGTACATAATCCTCTGTTTCTTCTTTATTATTAAAAACTAATTCTATTCCTTTTTTTGAATTATCTTTTTTATCTACCATTATACTATATGTTAAGTACCTCTTATTTATAAATATTTCGGTTTAGTTGTCACTTTTAAGGTATAACATAGATTTATTCACAATAAAACCTAAGACTTTCAGAAGACTATTCAATAATTTTAACCTTAATATCATCTGTGATCTTTTTATCAGCCTTTCCTTTTTCTATCTTTTTAATGTTTATTGTATTCTTAATAAGATCATAAACATCAGATAGGTCTTCTTTAGAATCTATAATTAATTTAGAAATTTCTGTCTTTAAAGACATATTATTCTCAGACTTGTATTTTCTTACATAAGATATGATTTCAACTGCCTTATCTCCAAGTTCCTCAGAAATTTTATCTGTTTCTTTTGCATTATAAGTATCCCATAGAGTCAGATGTATTGATTTTTCTCCTTCAATTTCTTTGAAATATGCGTGATAGATTTCCTCAGTTATAAAAGGTACAAAAGGTGCAATCATCTTTAATATACCAAGAAGAACCTTATAAAGGACATATAAGGCTGATTCCTTTTCTTTTTTATCCTTTGGCTCATATACCCTTTTCTTTACCATCTCTAGATAATTGTCACAGAAAACATGCCAGAAGAAATATTCAATTGATTTTTTGGCCTCCTGACTTTTGTAGATATCAAAATAGCCCTTTGATTCCTTAAGAAGCTTATTGTATTTAGATAATATCCATTTGTCTATGGTTTTTAATTCAGGATTTTTAATTTTTTCAGGATTAAAGCCCTTCAAATGCATAAGTGTGAAACGCGAGGCATTCCAGAGCTTGGTTAAAAACCTTTTACCCTGCTCTACATCCTCTTCCTTATACTTTAAATCCTCACCCCAGGAAGCGGTTGAAATCCAATATCTTACTGTATCAACATTATATTTTTTCAGGAGCTCATCAGTCCATACAACATTACCCTTGCTCTTAGACATTCCTCTTCCTTTTGAGTCAAGAACAAAAGTCCCTATTGCTATATTTTCCCACGGGATTTCCTTAAAATGTAAATAAGATTTTAGTATTGTATAAAAAGCCCATGTCCTTATGATATCATGGCTCTGGGGCCTTAAAGACACAGGAAATAATCTTTTAAACATTTCTGGTTTTTCAAGCCACCTTAATGAAATCTGCGGTGTCATTGAAGAAGTCATCCACGTATCAAAAACATCATTTTCAGGTTCAATCTTTTCAGAGCCGCATTTAGGACATTTTTTTACAGGTGATTTATCATGTAAAGGATCAACAGGCAAATCCTTTTCTTCTGGTAAAATAATATTGCCACAATCATTACAATACCATGCAGGTATTGGAACACCATAATACCTCTGCCTTGAAATGCACCAGTCCCAGTTTAAATTTTTGGTCCAGTCCTCATATCTTTTCCTGTAGAAATCGGGATACCATTTTATCTTTCTTCCCTGATTTATTAAATCTTTTTTGAAATCAAGTGTTTTTATAAACCATTGTTTTGTGACTATGAATTCAATAGGCGTATAACATCTCCAGCAAACACCAACCTGCTGGTTTAAAGACTCTTCTTTTATAACTTTGGCTTCTTTCCTTAAGTCCTCAATTATTCTCTCTCTTCCCTGTAAAAGGCTCAGCCCTTTGTATTTTCCTGTTTCCTCATTCAGCCTGCCTTCCTTGTCTATGATAACTTTTAAAGGCAGTTTATGCTCTTTCCACCATTCTATATCTGTATTGTCACCAAAGGTACAAACCATAACAATTCCTGTCCCGAAATCCTTATCCACTTTTTTATCTGTTTTTATAGGAACCTTCTGGCCGAATAAAGGAACTATCGCATTTTTTCCAACCAAATTTTTATATCTCTTATCATCAGGATGCACAAAAACAGCAACACATGCAGCCAGAAACTCAGGCCTTGTGGTTGCTATCTCTATTTTTTTTCCTTGTTCAGTTTCAAAATTTAAATGATATAATGTTGTGGTTCTTGATATATCCTCGACTTCAGCCTGTGCAAGGGCAGTCTGGTGCTTCGGACACCACAATGTAGGCTCCTTGGCCCTGTATGCATATCCTTTTTTATACAAGTCAATAAAAGACATCTGGGAAACCCTTTGTGCTTCCTTATCTATTGTTGTGTATAATAAATCCCAGTCATAACTATGGCCTAATGTGTCAAAAACCCTTTCGCCGTATTCTTTCTCGACTTTTGCAGATTCTTCCCTGCATAATTTCCTGAACTTGTCCCTGGGAATATCGCCTTTAGAAATCTTATTCTTTTCCTCAACATATTTTTCAGTTGGTAAACCGTTATTGTCAAAACACGGGGCAAAATAAACATTATAATCCTGCATTCTCTTGTATCTTGCTATTATCTCAAACTGGGTGTAATGCAGGGCATGGCCCACATGCAAATGGCCTGCAGAAGCATATGGCGGAGGAACATCTATTGAAAAAACAGGCTTTTTTGACTTATAATCAAAATCATAGATTTTTTCCTTTTTCCAAAACTGCCTGTATTTATTCTCAACTTTTTCTGCATCATATCTTTTTTCCAGTTCCATTTTCAGTGATAAAAATTGTTATTTTATAAATATTATTGTTGATGAGGGAAATGGCCGGATAGTTTCTTTTGTCGGGGGTTTAAGAAATAAGTTCCTATCCAGCCCCTCCCATTTAAGATTAAACCTTTTTCATATTCTCTTTCCTTTGATATTTTTTTATTGATATGTCTATATTTTTTGGGTCTATGCCGAGTTTTTTGGCTTTTTTCTTAATCTCATTTAATGCATTTGTATTATCTTTCAAGTCTTTAGAGGGAATAATCTTCAGAAAAATGCCTTCATTTTCGATTATATAAGCAAAAAAACCTGTCCCTTCCTCGATATTGAGTTCATCCCTTATTTTTTTAGCTATTACAATCTGTCCTCTTTCATCACACTGCAAAATTTTGGGATAAACTTTCATTTTCTTATATTCAGATTATTTATTAAAAAATAAGTATTTTTTTCTTATATTCAGAATTATATTAGTTTATATTTATAAATATTTCTTTTTTTAAGCTAAATCTTTAAAAATAAAACCGAAAACATTAAATTTAAAAACAATCTGTTGTTAATTGTTTAAAAAAGGGCCTATAGCATAGTCTGGGAGTCCTTCAAGGAATTTTTTGAAAGGCTGGGTAAATAATGCGACGGCCTTCTACTTTTTCATAAAGAGGAGAGCCGTAGATCGAGGGTCCGAATCCCTCTAGGCCCGCTATCCTTTTTAACTAAAAGGATAGGACCCAAAATCAGGTCCGACTTCGTCGGATAAAAAAAGTTAAGAGCTTGATGAATAAAGTGAACGTATCCTGTTCAATATCATAAGTTTTGGATTCCGTCTTTAGACGGACTTTTTCCGATCAAACGCTTTTGCTTGCAAAAGGGTTTGCAGGGGTGGCCAAGCGGCTAAGGCGGTCGGCTGCAACCCGACTATCCGTGGGTTCGAGTCCCACCTCCTGCTATCCTTTTCCCAATAGCCCTTTAGAAAGTGCTATTATCCCAAAAGAAGGGTTGTACACTTTGTGTAAACCCTTAAACATAAAGGGACTTCAACGAAGTTGAATGTCGCTTGGTTTTAGTGAAGTTTTTTTCAAAAACTTCCGTCGGGTTCGAGTCCCACCTCCTGCTATCCTTTTCCACTTCGTGCAAATTTACAAAAATGAAAAAATGAAAATCAAAGATACAGCTAAAAAAACATGGCATTTTATATGGAACTCCAATTCTATATGGAGCTGGATTGTCAATGTAATACTTGCTTTTGTGTTGATTAAATTTATAGTCTATCCTGGTTTGGGATTGTTATTGGGAACAAATTTCCCTGTGGTTGCTGTAGTCAGCAACAGCATGGAGCATGATTCCTCAAACTTTGAATTGTGGTGGGAATACAACAAAGCATTTTACATAAACAGAAATATAACAAAAGAGGAATTCGGGGAATATGCTTTCCATAACGGATTTAACAAGGGAGATATTATGATCCTAAGGGGATACAATCCTGAAAACATTGAAACAGGAGATATAATTGTTTTCAGAGCGGGAAAAGCTTACCCTATAATCCACAGGGTTGTGGAAAAAAACAACTATTTTGAAACCAAAGGAGACAATAATCCAGATCAGATAATAAGTTTTGATCTGGATGAAACAAACATACAATATGAACAATTAATAGGAAAGGCTGTTTTCAGGATTCCATGGGTTGGCTATGTAAAAATAGGGGCTGTTGAACTGGTAAGCAGCCTTAAAGGGTAAACTTTTTAAATAAACCTTTTTCTAAAGTTATAAAATGATATTCTGTCCTAAATGCGGCTCAATACTGAAGACTGAAAAAAAAGGAAAAAAGAAATATGTTATGTGCAGCTGCGGCTATAAAAAAGAAACAAAGGAAGGAATGCAGATAAAAGAAAAGTTTGAACATAAGGAAAATAAAACAGAGGTTGTTAACAAGGATGAAGAAGAAATAAATCCTGAAGTTAAGGAAAAATGCCCTAAATGCGAGCATGACACAGCTTATTTCTGGACTGTACAGATAAGAGGGGGGGATGAGCCCGCAACCAAGTTCTACAAATGCAAGAAATGCAGGCATACCTGGA
>CAZQLC010000052.1:0-6593 GCA_964594025.1 uncultured Methanosarcinales archaeon | reverse complement strand
ACCAGTATACATGTTCAGATGCCTGGAACCTGTCTTCCTGCTCTTATGACAGCGTATATATTTCAACCCAAGGTGGTTATCCAGAAGGTCTATTTTTCAAGCCAGACGGGACAAAGATATATGAGATTGATAGTAATGGAGATAAGATTTATCAGTATAGTATAAGTGCCGATTTATTAAACACATCAACAAATGTTGCAAATAACTCTGATGTAACTTACCAATGGATTAACTTATCTGAAGGAACAACCTACAAGTGGTTTGTTAATATATCGGATGGAACAAACACAACGAAGTCATCTGAATGGAATTTTACTGTATCATACTTTCCAGATGCAACCTTAAATTATCCCTCAGATAATCAAATAATTCCTTCTGATACCATAGGTGTTATATTAAATGTTACAGTAATTGATGAAGATAGTGATACAATGAATGTCACATTCTACAATGCATTAAATGATTCAGTTATCTGCGTAAACACTTCCATATCAAACGGCTCTGCTGTTACATGCAACTGGACAGGCTTAACTTCAGATACATATCAGTGGTATGTGAATGTTACAGACGGAATAGAGACAACCCAATCATCAATATGGAGTTTCATAATACTTTCCCCTTTTTGCAGCTCTAACATCAGTTTAGATTATACAATGAATAACAGCATCTATTGCAATGAAACAGCAGTATATCTTGTTAATGACAGTATAACCTTTGACTGTGATGGTAATTCTGTGGTGTTTGTTGGCTCAAACAACACAGGAAAATATGCTTTTAATGTATCTTTTGTAGATAATATAACCATACAAAACTGCGTGATGAAAGGGTATGGCATTTTTGCAGATAATGTTACTAATTTGGATATTCTGGATAATGAAATATTCAATATTTCTGCTGTGAATACAAATGCAATACACATAGAATATGGTGAGAATATTACAATAAAAAACAACCTGTTTAATGCAACAGATGTGGCTATGGATGAAGATGTCCATCAGTATAAACACTGGAAAGCCATATTGGTAAATGATTATTATCTTACTGAGATAAACACCACAAGAAACCTTATAATTTATAATAATACAATAATTGACCATGAGTGGTCTATGGACCTTAAGGGGATAACCAGGTTTAATGTAAGCAGGAATAAGATAAACATTACACAACTATACAGAGCAATGGCTATATATATTAGTTATGTGAGAGATGGAGTATTTGACAGAAATGTGCAGTACAGGACAATAAATGACACTTGGATTATAGATACAGATGGTTATACCATTGCCTCTGGATGTAGGAATATAACCATATCAAATGGGAATATTACTAATGTTAATGTCCACGGAATAATCATACTTGATTATTTAGAAAATGATGATTACCCTCAGAATATTACAATAAAAAATATGAATATAAGGAATTGTATATATAGTGCTTGTATGGGCATATCTTTTTATGGAGATTCTTCTTCTAAAGGTGCATATATTGAAAATAGTAGTGTTATTGGAAATAATATTTCTTTATGCTGGTCTGGACTTCATGTAGGAGCTTCTAGTGGAGGAGCTTCAAATTCAAAATTTATAAATAATATAATTTATGATACTGATTACGGATTAGTTGATACAAATGGGAACGATGACAGGGGGGGTAATCTTTTTGAAAATAATGCTGTTTACAACAGTGATGAAGGGTTTTATATGAGCGGTTCTATAAATAGTAGTTTCACAAACAACACGATTCATAACATAAACGGATATGGAATTTCAGTAAATTCCAACTGTAATATTACAGGAAATACTATAAGGGATGGAACAAGAGGAATTTATCTGACAGGAGACAATAATAATATCAGCTCCAACATTCTTGAGGATAATGATTATAACATCTATCTATCCAATTCAGACAACAACTCTTTTTATAACATGGATGCAACTGATTCTGTATTGATAGACATTTATTCCAGCAGCTCCTCCTTGACAAATAACTATTTTACTAATGTGAGCCATGATAAATCAGATGTTTCTGTTCTTAATTCAGCAAATATCAGTTTTAAATGGTATCTGGATGCCCATGCTACAGACAGAGACGGCCAGGACCTTGCCAATGTTACAATAACAGGTTGGGATACGAACAGCAACCAGCAGTTTTCAAATATCACTAATGAAGATGGAAACATAGAAAGGCAGATAGTTGATGAGTATTACCAGAACCAGTCAGGGAGGACATATTTTACAGATTATACAATAAATGCTTCAAAATCAAATTATACCACCATATCCAGGACAGAGGAACTTACGTCTAATGTTATTCTTGATTTTAGCTGGAGAGTTTCCACATCAACTAATGAGGATGAGGATAATGGGGGAACATTCAGACCAAGAAGTTCTCTTGGGGAATTAACAGCCAATCTGACAATTATATTAATAGAAGGCAATTACAGAAAATTTGAAATAAACAATGTAGAATACAAGATAACTGCAAAAGAAATTGGGGAAAACTATGCTGTTTTTATGATGGAGTATTCTCCTGTGCAGGACATAAACCTGGAAGTAGGAGAAACCAGATTAGTGGATTTGGATGGAGATAATATAAGCGAAATAAGATTAAACCTGACTAAGATTCTTTATAATGCTGCTTATTTAACAATAGACTTATTTGAAGAGCCCATAAAAGAACCATTAAAAATTCCTATAGATAAATATTTATCAAATGAATCATCCTCTGATGAAAATATTTCTGAAGAAAATACTATTAGTGAAGAAAACGAAATCATGAGAACCAATCAGAAAATAATAATCTTTCTTGCTGTGGTTACATTATTGACTATAATTTCTATAGTAATTATATCTGTGATAAACCATAGCCAGCATAAATAATCTTATAAATAAAAAGATAAATCTATAGTATAAATTATTTATGTAGGGTATTGAAAAATGATGGGAAAAACGCATTTTGCATTTGGTTTATTAATAGCTTTGTTATTATATAAGTTTAGCTCTTTTCCGATAACAATAATAACCGGAATTTTCTTAATAACAGGGGCATTGTTTCCTGATATTGACCATGGAACCTCTTTTTTCGGAAAGAAAACAAAATTATTCTCTATGATTTTTAAACACAGAGGTTTTATTCATTCAGTATTTATGTTAATGATTATGGATTTATTGATATGGTTCATCAAGCCCGATATTTATTGTATTGCAGCATTCACAATAGGTTTTTTATCCCATATGGCTTTGGATTTTTTGAATCCTTCAGGCCTAAAGCCTTTTTTTATTGGCAGGAAAATAAAGGGAAACCTGAGAGCAGGAGAATGGCCTGATGTTGTATTATTTTCTTGTTTTTTATTTATCATTATATTTCTTATATTGTTTTAGGTTTTGATCACAGACGCCCAGAATTTTACCAAAACCTTTTTTAAAAAGATTTATATATTTTAATTATTTACTCTTTAGTAAAAATGAAAAGAAATTTTATGAAGTATTCGGGATTGGGGATATTATCTGTCATATTTGGTTTTTATACAGCCAATGCAGAGCCTTTTAATAACAGTAATAGGCCTATAAAAGGGATGAAAACTGAAAGAAAAATAAAGAATCCAAATCTGGAAACAAGAATAGAAGAATATGAGCCGGAAAATAAAAAAGAAGGGAAAAAAGAATGCTCTCTTTCTGTGTTTTATGGGCATATAAACAATTCAATCTCATCCACAGGAGCTAACTTTTATTTTATTGGCTCAAATGATTTGGGTATTGGTCTTGAGGTAAACCAATATGAAAAGGATGTTTATGGGACGCAGTATTATCTCGCAACTGAAAGAATGGTGCAGTTAGATGCTTCAATGATTTGCAGGCTTAATCCCGGATTGTCAGCTGAAATTGGTCTTAAAAGCTTTCATTATGATGATAAATTCGATTCAGGCCTCAAACTCAGTATGAAAGGAAAAATACCTTTGAATAAAAACATTAAATTTTATTTTAAGCCAGATATGTCTTTTTTAAAAGATAAAACAATAACAGATATCTACGGAGGATTTGATTTTGATATTACATCTGACTTTGGGGTTACAGGAGGTTATAGCTCTATGAGTTCATCTTCAGAGCCATTTGAGTCATTATCAGGGCCTTTTATTGGTTTAAAATATAATTTTTAGAAAATACACGAAGATTTTCTAACATTATTAAAAACTCATCAAAAATTTCTGCAATAGGCTTTTTAAGAATATATTCTTTTAAAAATTATGACTAAAAAACATTTGTATAAAAAATGGGAAGTCTCTGTAATTGAATTAAAAACCAAAACAGGAAAAAAATATAAAGTAACAAGAAGAATAGCAGATTTAAAGGTTAGTGAGACAAAATTCTTTAAAACAAAACAAAATGCTAAAGACCAATTCGAAGAATGGTTAAATTAATATCTTGACTTTTTCATTCACTCTTGTTTTTAATAATTCAATTAATTCAGGCTGTCTATAATGATAAATATCCGAGATATCCAGACTTATGATTCTTTTTTTCAAATACAATTCAGGAAATCTTTTTGATATTTCTTTTCTTTGATGGTCTTCCATTACAACAACAACATCCGCCCATTCAAGGGTTTTTTCATCTAAAGGATATTCATTAAACAATCCGGCAGATTTAGTATTATATTCTTCTGAAAATATTTCCTCTGCTGTTTTGCTTCTGTTCAGGTTCTGGTTGCATATAAACAAAATATTTTTCATCTTAATAATATTATGGAGATAATGTGTTATAAATTTTACTGAAATGATAATTAAAAATAAAAAAGAAAAAATTATTTATTTTTTTAGTCTTTTGATTTTCCTTCTTAGTCTTAGGGCTTTTCTTCCTTCCCCTTTACCTTCTAAATAATTTATTGTTTTCTCTCCCATTTCTTTTGCTAGCTTTGGATTTTTAGGGAAGATTTCTGTTCTTTCAATAAAATCCATTATTCCATCATAATCCTTTCCTTTATTTAATAAATAATTATATCCCTTTTGTAAATCCTTTTTTGTTGGTTTTATTCCTGTATACTTAATTGATCTAAGACAATGATCTTTATCACCAACAGTACAATTTGGCATTATTCCTTTTAATTCTTTAATATATTCCTTCTGTTTTTCTTGTATTTCTTTTTTGAATATTGTATTTTTCTCTGAATAAAGATCTTTTTTTAGGTTTAGATAAGTGATTCCAAACCATTCTTCTCTTTTTATTAATTCTTTTAATAAGTCTTTCTTATCTTTTTTTGTCAATTTTATACTATTTAAATAATATTTTATTATTTCTCTAGAATCAGTATAACCTAAGCCTTCATCTTTAATCATACTATACACAAATTTCTTTAAATTCTTTTTACCCGGATTTATTCCCATATCCTTCATATTTTCAATTTCTTTACTAATACGTTTTAAAGAATGAGGCCAATAACTATTTTTTATATAATCAATATCTTTGCTTATTCTTTCCCTGACATCTTTTGCTCTCGGTTTAACCCCTGTTGTTTCTACACCTTTTTTTATTTCTTTCAGTTCATATTCTAAGTCTCTTATAGGTTTTCCATCCTCCTTTCGACAGGGTCTTTTTTCTAAAATATCTTTAAATTTATTTTCCATCATATTTTTATATGGCTTTATTCCTGTATCTTCAATACATTTTTTAACTTCTTCCCAGTCTGTTTCCAATAAGATATCTCTTTCTGGTTTGTCACTTAATATTGGAGGGAAATATTTTTCCATTCTGAAAATCTCTTTGTCATATATATTATCATTAACAGCTCTCTTGCTTGGTTTTTCTCCTGTAGTTTCTCTGAATTCTCTAATACGTTTAAGAGTATAAGAACCGCATCTAGACTCTAGAAGTTTTTTGTGTATTTTTTTACATATTCTTTTTGTTATCTCGGGCCTTACTCCTGTATTTTTATAAATATTTGTAAAATTTTCTACTTCTCCCTGAAAATTGTCTTTTGGTTTAGTTATGATATTCTGTATTCCCTTATCATACTCTTTTTGTATTTCACCATCATACTTTTCTCTAATTGAATCAAATGCTTCTCTTGTTTCATCACTCAATAAACCAGGATGTTTTGTTTCGACTTCATGTAAATAAGAGAGTTTTCCAACTGGCGTGTATAAACCTTCAATTTTCTTTTCAATATCTTTTTGTTTCATTTTTGTTATCTTATTTATTTTAAATATTAAAATTAATAATTTTTACTCCACGCAATTTGGCAGTTTCATCACCAAGACTCCAGCAGCCTTCACCACTCATGGCCGATTTGTCATAAAGATCCTGGAACCACATTTGTCTTGCAAAGGGTTTGTTTTGTTTGTTAAAATAATTTTTATCCATTGTATAAACAGGCATTTCTTCTATTCCGGCTTCTCTCAAGAATTCTCCATAAGCTTTTGCTTCTTTTTCCCCACCAAAAGCATAAACTGTCAAAGCGTCAGAATCAAATTTATCTGTTGGAATCGTAATGTTTTTCTTAGGGAAATCAATTGAATCTTCAAGTGCTTTCTCTATCTGCTTTTTTGTTGGATAAAATTCCTTGCCCTTTCCATTACTTATTCTAGTTTCTTTTGCTGATTC
>CAZQLC010000051.1:0-6806 GCA_964594025.1 uncultured Methanosarcinales archaeon | reverse complement strand
CTTTAATTAATAAAAATGGCACTGTATTGCGCCATTTTCCTTTTTAAAAAAATAGTCGCGGCAACGGTCGTAAAGAGAAGCTAGTTTTGCGTAAATCTCAGAGGGGTCCTTGTTAAAAGAGGGGCCGTACACAATTACAACAAAACTTCCAATCATGATGCTGTTTGAGTTTTTTATTATGTTCCTGTTTTTTATCAGTTCTGTCCTGTTGTAATTATTGTATTCTTCCATTCCGGGAATTATTGAAGGCATTTCAACAACACACTTGTTTTCTTCAATACAGTCTTCACCAAAACAACAGCTTTCAGATATTACCAGACCAGTAATGCCTTTGCCTAATAAATAAATGCCCGCTAAAGAAATAATTATTAAAACAATTATAATCTTGTAATTATTATTCGGATAAGGATTTTCCCTGTTTTTCCCCATATTTATCTATTATGGGGCAGAATCCTTTTTATTGTTATCGGAATTGCGCCTTTTTCAAACTCTTTTTTTGCTATTTCCACAGGCCTGTATTCCATTTCATCAAGGTCTTTTTTAGTAAGATTAATTAAAAAAGGAGCACCCATGCTTATCTGCAAAGCTCTTGCCCCGATAATCCTGGCTTTTTCAAATTTAGTATATTCTCCTTTTTCCAGTTTAATTTCTACCATTTTCTTTTTAGTATAGTCATGTATTTTTATTTCTTTTGTTTTTACAGTCTTTTTGACAGTTCTATATATTTTTCTTCAGCAAGGTCAATCATTTTCAGTACATCCTCTTCTGTCAGGGCACTGTCCCCGCCTTTCTGCATAGCACACATCTTTCCTTTTTTTATGAATGTTGCTGTCAGTCTTGCATCCATGAAATGCTCTTCGTCTTTCTTTGGGTCAACAATAAAATTATTGCCTATTTTCAGTACTGTAACAGGAATAGGTATTTCTTTTAGTTCCAGTTTATTCTTGCTAATCTCGTCATAATTTACATTATTGTCCTTATCAAGTTTCGGGAATTTGGTGTCCTTTAAAGCAGCAATTGCAGCCAGTCCCCCAATATCTATCAGGTTCCCGTCATTGTTGATAGGAGCAATATCAATTGAGACTATCCATACCTTTTCTCCTTTTTTTATGCATAGTTTTTTAGTGTCAATAGCTCCGCTCTCCCTTATTCCCCTATCTATTACTCTTGCATTCTCAATTGCATCTATTCTTGGAGGGCCTGTTTCAAATTCAGGGTCACTCAAAGGCAAAAGTTCAGTATTTACCATTAAAGCTCCATCTTCAGGAGAATCCGGATAAGGCTCTCCCACACTTAACTTGACTCCTGCAATAACCTCAGTATCTCCAAACTTAACTTTTGCTGAGCCTTCTGCTGTCTTTATTATTCCTGTTTCGATCTTAACTTCTCTCCAGTCTGATTTTTTTCTTTTGTCTATCCTTATATCTTCATTAAGAGATTTTATCAAGTGATTCTTCATTTCATTATTCATTTTTTCACCCTGTATCTTTCCAGCAATGCTTCTTTCTGGATTTCTGCAATCTTCTGGATTGTTTTTTTACTGGTATTTAAGACTTCTTTGAATTCTTTTTTTGTTATTTTTCCGTCCATCTGGAGCAGTGTTATTTCTCCTGTGCTTGGTATCATTGCTAGGGGGATGTCTGCAACCTCACCGTCTTCATAAGATTCTTCGTTATAGTCAAGATCCACAACTATCTTATCATCCACTTTTCCCAGGGCTACAGCTGCAACCATATCTTTCATAATCAGCCCGGCATCAGCCAGAGCAATTGAAGCAGCGGAAATCCCTGCACATCTTGAGCCTGCGTTTGTTTCAGTAAGCTCAACAAATACATCAACAACAGTATTTGGATAATCCTCCAGATTTAAAAGAGGAATTAATGCCTTTTCAGTAATCATGCTTATTTCCTTGCTTCTCCTGTTTGGGGCAGGCCTTATTCTTTCCCCCCTGCCTGAGAAAGGTAGCATATTATACTTGCATCTCAGGATACCTGTTTTTGGGTCCTGCAGATGGCTTGGATGTAATTGCTTTGGGCCGTAAACAGCAGCATAAGCCACAGTTCCTCCTATCTTGAAATAACCTGAGCCGTCTGCTTCTTTTATTACTCCTGCTTTTGCCTCTATAGGTCTTGTTTCATTAAAATCACGACCATCATATCTTTTTTTGTAAACCATATTTTCACCTTTAATTTATTATTTTTTATAATTTGTATCTAAAAATTTTTCAATCTTTTCTGTCAAACCGCCTGAGTTTGCTTCTTCTGCAACTTTTTCTATGCTTTCTATTGCAATAACTTCATCATATTTTGAGTCCTTGCTGTATACCCATACAACACCATTCTGTCCTATTAATATCTCACAGTTGGTTTTTCTTTTTATCAGGCTTATCATAGAACCCTTTTTCCCAATTATCCTTGGGACTTTATGGGGGTTTATTTTTATTATTCTTCCTGTTTTCAGTTTTTTCAGGTTTGGACCTTTCATTGTAAAGTCTATAAGGTTCTGGCCGCTCACATTAGTCACCTGGGTAGCCAGGTATTCGCCAACGTCGAAATATCTTTTAAGGTCTTCGCCCCTTTCAATATAACTTGAGCTTCCTTCTTCCAGTCTTATGAATCCCTTATAAGCACAGTTTGGTATCTCGACAGACCATCCAGCCATAGCTATGTTCATTACTTTTCCAATAATAAGGTCATTCTTTTTTGGCATATATCTTCCTTTCAAAGGAATTGTTTTTATTATCTTGCCGTTGATATTCAGAATGCCTATTCTAGAAGCTATTATATCCTTTTCTTTCCTGTATGTTCCTTCTGTTGGAAGGTAGTTCATTCCCTTTGCAATAACCTGTCCGGGAACAACTATGCTTTTATTTTCTACCAGCAGTTCACTGGTTTCTTTGTTTTCTTCTTTAGTTTCTTTAATCATTTTATAACCTCTTAATCATTTAATAATTCAATATTTATCTTTCCGTGTGTTTTGCTTTTTATATTATCAATAAACTTTTCCTGTAATCCTCCCGGGATTATAATAGTTCCTGTCCATGAGCCGTCATTGTTCCAGCTTTCATTTTCAATTGTTGAGTTTTTCTTTATTTCCCCATAAATCTTTGGTGCATGCTGGCCCGGAATAGTGATTTTTATCCTTTGCCTTGAAAACCTTATCGGCATCAGGGGCTTGAATTTCTCAAGAACTTCATTAACCTGTTCTTCAGCTGTTTTGTAATCATTTATATGTATATTAGCTTCCTCCCATGCATTTTCCAGCCTTTTTAGTGGTATTGGTGTTTTATCCCTGGGGTTGATGCTGTTTATCATTATTATTTCCAGTATCCTTCTTTTTTTTGTTTCCCTTTCTTTTTCCCTGTAGTTTGAGCTTAACTGGATTTCACCTTTTTTTATTATCTCTTCAGCAATCTTCAGTTTATCATCTGTCCTGAAAATTTCATTCAGGGTCTTTTCAGTTGGCCTTAATCCCTTTTTTGCATCAGTGAATATATCCTCAACCTTTAAGATATTCAGAATGTCAATGTTTTCATTGCCTTTTCTGAATTCAATTGCCAGATCAGGGTCAACTACAACCTCAAATCCCTGGTTTTTTACCTTGAGTTTTGCAAGGTTTATATGCAGCTTTTCCCTGTCATATAATTGCTGTTTTTCCATTTATCACACCTATAACATCTTTTCTATCTTTTCATCTGAAAAACTTTTTAACTTTTTCCCTTCTTTAGTTATATAAGCAGTTCCTATTCTTCCTGCACTGAGTTTTTCTTTGGTTACGCTTTTCAATGCGTCCAGTGCTATTTTCAAGCCTTTTTCTATTGTTATGTCAGGTCTGTATTTCCTGCTTAATATCTCTTTCAGCCTTTTGCTGTTCTCACCTATGGCTGTAGCATAATACTCAAAGAATATGCCTGTCGGATTGGTCTCAAATAATTTCGGTCCGTCCTGGTCTATTCCTGCTATTAATAATGAAACCCCGAATGGCCTTAGACCGCTGTATTGGGTGCACATCTGTTTTATGTCTGCGATATGCTTTATTATGTCTTTTATGTCAATAGGGCTGTCGTAGGTTATCCTGTGCTGCTGTGCCTTTAACTGCGCCTTTTCAATAAGTATTCGGGCATCTGAAAGTATGCCTGCAGCAGTAACAGCAATATGCTCATCTATTTCCCATATCTTTTCAAGCTTTTCTACAACAACAAGTTTATCAATAATCCTTTTGTCAGTAACAAGTAAAATGCCATCCTTACATACCATTCCAATTGCAGGAGAGCCTTTTTTTACTGTTTTTTCAGCATACTCAACCTGTAATAGTCTTCCGTCAGGGCTGAACAAAGTAATTGCCCTGTCATATCCCATCATCTGGTTCTGCAATGAATCATCATTTTTTGCCATTTTTGCACCTCATTCAATGTCTTTTAGTTTATTTTTGGCTTTTTTTACTATGCCTGAAACATATATAGTACTTATTATTACCTTTTGATTGTTTAATTCATTTATTAAACTTATTGAGCTTTTTGTTTCATTTAGCTTTTTATTACTTACTTTTAAAATCCCTGCCTGCCTGTTTTTATTGTAAGTTACATTCATTATTCCTGCTTTTGCACCTTCGAATATACCAAGATAATTGTTTATTTTGTTTATGATATCTTTTGAAACATCCTTGTTTATTTTTCTTTCTGAAATAATCCTGTAAACAATGTAACGCTTTTTTTCCTTTAAAGTTGGCAATAAAGGTTTTTTCAATTTTAACATTTTTAATAACTTCCAGAGAAAACCATTTTTATACAAAATGGTAATTATTTTTCCCTCTCTCTTGTTTGGGAATAATGTAACCCTTTAAAAAGGTTTGGTTTTTTTATTTTATCCCTCGACATCAATAATATTATTCAGCCTATTTTTTATATTATATGAATCCCGAATTCCTTTAACAGAAAATCATATAATATAAATATACTGACAATTATAAATATAATTAAAATCCATTTGTGTTTTTTTTCATGCATTATATATTTTTTTCTTTCCTTGTGTTTTGATATATCCAGTAATTCATCCCCGAAATGGATGGATAAGAATGTCCCGATTCCTGAAATAAAGATTATTGACCAGAATGGAAATGGCTGTAAAAGTATATGTTTAAACAGTCTCAAAACTATTGTTTTTTCATAGAGATAAGGGACAAATATGAGTGAATATATATTAATAAACAATGCTATAATCCATACTAAAATCTCAGAATGGATCATTCTTATTTTTGTTATCAGGCGTATTGGGAAATCAACCAATACCCCGGCATCAGCAATCGGTGTGCAGAAAACAAAAAAAGACCATGTTATGAGAGTTATCATAAACCCGTCGCCCCAGTGGTTATACCTTATAGAAACAAAGAAGAAATAAAAAATAAAAATCAGGATAACCAAAAGAAACTTTATTGTCACAAACCTTTTAGTTTCATGAGCAAAATGCTCTGATTCTTTAATAAATGATTTGATTTTTTTAAAGGGTTCCATATTTTTTAAATTTATTCCTCAACTTCAATAATATTTTTTAGTTTGTTTTCTATTTCCTCTAAAAGTTCTTTGGAATCTGCTTCTATAGTTGTTCTTACCAATGGCTCAGTGTTGCTTTTCCTTATGTTAAACCAGAAATCTTTATAATAAATTGAAACTCCATCTATTTTTAGTTTTTTATCACAAATTTTAAACTCATCTTCAACTTTTTTAATTGTGTTTTCTTTATCTGAAACCTTGAAATTCATATAACTGCTGTAATATTTCTGGCAAGGTTTTATTAATTCAGACATGCTTTTCCCCCGTTTCTGAAGTATTTTTAATACATAAACTATGGCCATTAATGCAGAATCTGAATAAAAATAATCCCTGAACATATAATGCCCTGATTTTTCCCCGCAGAATATTGCATTTTCCTTTCTCATAGTTGTTTTTATAAGGCTTGCACCCACAGGATGTATTAAAGGGATGCCATTGTTTTTCTTTATGGTTTCCTCAACAACAAGGGAACTTCTGATGTCATAGATTATTTTTTCTTTTTTTCCTTTTGGATTTTTTAAAATAAATTCTGAAATTAAAGCAGTAATAAGGTCAGGCTCTATATCATTGCCTTTTTCATCTATAAAAATAGCCCTGTCGCAGTCACCGTCAAAAGCAATACCTAAATTATAATTTCCATTTTTTATCTTTTCTTTTATTTTTTTTAGGTTTTCTTTATCTGTCGGGTCTGGGCTGTGATTGGGAAAACTGCCGTCAGGTTTTTCATAAATGGTTTCAACATTTACAAATTTTTTTATTACAGGTAATTCCTTATAGCCCATTCCGTTTCCGCAATCTATAATAACATTGAGATTATTTTTTTCCAAACCAATTTTTTTAGTGAATTTATCATAAAATTTTTCATATTCCTTACCTATATCATGTTCACTGTATTTTCCTTTTTTGTCTGTTTTTTTAAAATCATTTTTCTCAACCATTTTTTCTATTTCTTTTATACCTGTGTTCTCATTTAAAGGGATGGCTTTTTTCCTGCATAATTTAAAGCCGTTGTATTCTGGGGGGTTGTGGCTTGCTGTTATCATTATGGCTGAGTCAGCTTCTTTTATAGAGTTTACAGCAAAATATAAAATTGGGCTTGTTGCATCTTTGATGTTAATCACATCTGCTCCCTGCTCTAAAATCCCACTAATCAAGGCATTGAAAAGTGTCTTTCCTGAGCTTCTTGCATCATAACCTACAACTACATTTTTACATTTCAGAAAAGTATCTATTAGGGATGTAAGTGTTTTTACGAGGC
>CAZQLC010000050.1:0-6984 GCA_964594025.1 uncultured Methanosarcinales archaeon | reverse complement strand
GTAAAACTGATATATAAATGTTTCGGTTATTTACTACTAATAAGTGAATATATTATTTTTAGTGTTTTTCCAGCATAAGTTTTATGTTTTTCAGAAATTTTTCTGCGTTTTTTAAAGAATCATCTGCAGGCTCCTTATTGGCCTGAGGCAACTTTTTATAAGTAAATTTACCTCTTTTCCATTTTTCTTTTTTAAAAATTCCCAGCAACTCATCTGCTTTTACTACAATTGACCTGTAAATTAGCAGTAGTTCTTTATCTATTTCACCTGATTCAGTTAGTTTTTCAAACTCTTCCAATGTTTTTCTATGCTCTTCAGGGACTTTTGTAATTATTCCTTTGCTTTCAAGAAGAGCCTTAGCAGAATAGAATATACAAAAATATGATGTGCTTATTACATTACTGAAAAAAGTGGAGTCTTCCTTTAGTTCAAATTCTAATTTTATTTTTTCATTAGTAGAAAGCTTGAAAACAGCTTTAGCTAAATCCAATTCATTTTTTGCTCTTTCTATGTAAATTTTTGATTCATATTCTGAAACCATTTTTATGTGCTTCCTTAATTAGTTTGTAGTATATGTCTGGATTAAAAAAGATTTTGTTTTTTCTAAAAATCTGTTTTCCAAGGTTCTCTTCTCCTCTTAATAACATTTCTTTAAACTCTTCAAAAGTAATATAATGCTCGTCAATGTTTTCTTTATGGCTTAGTTTAACCTCATTAAAATAAGGTTTTATTTTTTTTTCTGTATTTTTGTTTTCTACTAAAAAACATATATCCAGATCAGAATCTTTATTGTAATTACCTTTAGCATAACTTCCAAAAACCAACATACAATAATTTTTTAAATGTATTTTTTCAATTGTTTCAGTAATTATATCCAGCTTTGGAAACTTATAATTTTTTTGTGCTTCTAAATATTGTAATGTTTGTGTTGTCAGAGGATTATGTATGTTTAAACTGTAGAAGTTTTGATTGCCTTTTTTTCTTAAGTTTAAAAGATTATTCTCGTTTAATATTTTTAGAGAATTGAAGCTCCATGTTTTTGTTTCCTTGTTAAAATATTCTTTTATCTCAGAATTAGTTAATTCTTCAAAAAGATTATCCTTCCATGCTTCCAATAATCTTATTTTTTCATTAGTGATCATTTTATATATAGAAATATTACTTATTTAAATAACTTTCGTTATTTTTATAAGTAATATACCTGAAAAGAAAAAACACTTATTTTTGTCATTTTTTCTTATCATATAAGAATAGATGATTCCTTACAAAATTATTTCTTATAAGGGATCCTTGTGTATTTTTTGCAGTTAAGGCAGTAATAAACCATCTTCCCCTTGTTTAATCTTGTCCTGCAGGTTTTTCCCTGTTTAAGATAAGAATAGCAGTGCCTGCAGAATCTTCTTTTTAGATTAGGAGGAATCTTTACCCTGTATTTCATGGCCATTTTCCTTGCAATCCCAACATACCTGTTGCTTAATTCAGGGTCTTTATCAAAAGCCTCATCAGCCTGCTTAAAAAGTTCTTTTATCCTTTCAGCAGCAATCCTTTTCCTCGTTTCTTGCCTTTCCCTGAAGATTCTTTTTTTGTTCATATTGTATTAAAAAACAATAAAATATATAAAAATGACGGATATTTCAATCATAAGGGGTCTAAAATGGGAATATTCAGATGGAGAAAAGCCAAAAAAGAGGAAGAAAAAACAATAGAGATTGATGAAATAGAGGATTTTCTCAATGAGACATTGTACAATAAGTCTGAAAACATAAACATAGATATGCACCATGCAGTAAAACAAATAATAAGCCTGAAAAAAGAGGCACTGAATTCTCTTGAGCAATTAGAAGAAACAGAGCTGCGGAATAAAAACATACCTTCAAGGCACACACACATAATGGAAGGCAACAGGAAGAATTATATTGAATATACAAAAAAGTTTTTACATAACTTAAACCCCACAAAAAAATACACCGAGCTTGAGGAGTTCTGTGAAAACTTCTTTGAAAACATAGATATACTGAATGAAAAAACCCAGAAAAATTATTTTATATTAAAGGAATTCATGGAGCATGAAGTTAATATTGTAGCGGAAAAATTAAGCCAGATAGAGAAAATAACCACAAAAATAAGCTCCAACTTACAAAACCTAAACCTTGAGAAGATAGATCAAGTAAAAAGATTACTGAAAAAAAGAGAGGATGAGATAATCTCAAGAAAGGAGATTGAAAAAGAAATAAATGAAAATAATGATGAAATAAGCAGGATAAAAGAGAAAAAAAACAAGATAGAAAAAGAGCTTAATAAATTAAAGAGCACAACTGATTTTAGCTCACTTGGAAATTTTGAAAAAGAGCAGGAAACAATAAGCAAAAAAATAGAAGAGAAAAATGAGCAGGTAAGCAAGGAATTTTCCAGGTTCAAAAAAGCACTTAAAAAATATAACCATGCACTTAATGATAAGCTTATTACTAAATACCTGGAGAGTCCGGGCGAGGCATTATCTGAGGATAAAAATCTTGAGATAAATAAGATTCTTAATGACCTTAAGAAACAGCTCAATAATAATAAGATAGAACTAAAGAAGAAAGACAGGGAAAAGACAATAAGTGCAGTTGAAAAGACATCAAAAGAATTAAAGGATTTACAGAAAGAATTTGAGGAAATAAAAAAAAGCTCAGAGAAAATAAGCCAGAAGATAAAGGGCAACAGCAGCTTCTGGAAAATAAAAGAGCTGGATTCAAGCCTTGCAAGGATAAACAATGAAATAAATGACAAGGAAAAGGAGATTGGATACAAAAAAGATAAGCATGATTCAATAAACCCAATGCTTAATATCTACAAAATAAAGGATATTCTTAATGAATTGTCAGGTAATAAAGTTAATATTAAAGAAGAATAAATATTATCAAACTCAAAGGAAAAACTCAACCTCGTTCTCATCAAGGGCTTTTAATGCTGGTAATTCTTTACCCGATAAATAACTTAAAAAAGAGCCTCCTCCTGTAGAAGCATAATAAAACTTATCTTTGTATTTTTCCAAAGCTTTTATGGTGTCTCCTCCGCCAATTATAACTTTCTTTTTATTCTTAACCAGGAATTCAGCAGTTTTCAAGGTTGAGTTAATGAATTTCTCAATCTCGAATTTGACCAAAGGGCCGTTCCATATTACTGTTTTGGCAATTTTCAGATTTTTCCTGTAATCCTTAATGGTCTTTTCCCCTAAATCCAGGCCAATCCATCCTTCAGGCATATTATCTGCTGTAACAGTTTTAATCTCCCCCTTTCCCATATCATCTTCACATATTACAATATCTTTAGGCAGTATCAGTTTTGGATTGTTTTTCATAAGTTTTGCATCCATCAGGTAATCTTTTTCATACAGGCTGTTTCCTATTTCTTGATTCATAGATTTATAAAAAGTGAATATCATTGCCCCACCCAATAAAACATTGTCATATTTGTTTATTATGTTCCTTATCAGATTCAGTTTTGTTGAAAGCTTGCTTCCCCCCATTATCATAACAACAGGTTTTTCCCATTTTTCATTAAGAACACTTAATTCTTTTTTTATAAGCAGCCCCGCAGTCCCCGGAATAAACTTAGTTATAGAATGGACAGATGCATGTTTCCTGTGGCAGACAGCAAAGCCGTCATTTACATATAAGTCTGCTTTTTCAGCTAATTTCTTTGCAAAATTCTCATTATCTTTCTTTTCTTCATTATAAAACCTCAGGTTCTCAAGAAAGACAATATTCTTATCATCAGGAATATTTTTTAAACAGTCATCAATAAAATAAACCTGCTTGTTGATAATCTTTTCAAGAGCCTTAGCCACTTTTTCCATGCTGTATTTATGGATTTTTTCCCCATCAGGCCTTCCGAGATGTGAAATAATTATAAGCTGCCTTGGTTTTTTTTCAAGTATGTAATTTATTGTAGGTATGGCTTCTTTAATCCTTGAGTCATCAGCAATAAGCCCCCTGTAGTCTATGGGGACATTAAAATCAACCCTAAGAATTATTCTTTTGTTTTTTATGTGTTTTTCAGAATCAATCTCATCAATGAATTTCATTTATTAATAATATTGAAAAGAAGTTTAAAAAATTATTGTTTCTGTGCTCTTTTTTTATGTGTTTCTATTATGGCTTTATTTATCTCTTTTGAGTCCCAGCCTGCATCAATAAGTATACTTCTTATCCTTGAGCTTTTCAGCCCTTTGTCAAGGTGTTTTTTTATGAATTCTCCAAGGTCTTTTCCTTTTGTCTTTATGTCATATATTGCTAAATCTGTTATTATCCTTTCCCACCCGTCTTTCTCCATTTTTTCCTCAATCTCTTTCTGAGGAATCTTTTTTTTCATATATTTTGCAGCTCTGCTTTTAAGTAAATTATAATTTGAGGGATGATGTTTTCTTTTATGCCCGGTTACATGAGTGAATCCTGCTTTTCCTATCAGAGGCATTGTTTCTTTGTTGAATCTGAATACAACAAGAATTATTAAAATAAAAACAAAGAGGGAGGATATTATTATTAAAGTTAATGACATTACATCATTAGTGTCAATATGTCTTTCCCCGGTTATTTCTGACCTTTCTATGTCTTTCCCAATAGCAGTAAAGAACAAAAAAGCCATTATAATAATAAGCAGAAGGACAAATCCGAAATATGATGATTCTGAACAGGATTTATTGTTTTTTGCCATTATTTCACCAATTTATCTTACAAGCATAGGGATTAAATCAATCATCCTGCAGCTGTATCCCCATTCATTATCATACCAGGCCAGTACCTTTATGATAGTTCCATATTCCCCCTTGATTGTTTTTGTAAGAGAGGCATCAAAGATTGCAGAATGTGGGTTGCCGATTATATCTGTTGATACAATAGGCTCTTCACTGTACTCAATTACATTTTTCAGATGATGTCCTGCAACATTTTCAAAGAGGTTATTGACTTCTTCAGCAGAAACATGTTTTTCTGTTTCAGCAACCAAATCAATAATAGATCCGTTTATTATAGGCACTCTTATTGCCATTGCATCGAGTTTTCCTTTTAGTTCAGGAATAACCTTAACAACAGCCTTTGCTGCTCCTGTGCTTGTAGGAACCATGTTAACAAGGCATGACCTTCCCCTTCTCACATCTTTTTTATTTGGCCCGTCAACAGGGTTTTGGGTTGAGGTTGCTGCGTGTATTGTAGTCATAAAGCCCCTTTTTATATTGTAATTATCATTAATCACCTTGGCAACAGGAGCCAGACAATTAGTTGTGCATGAGGCATTGCTTATGATGTGGTGTTTTTTAGTGTCATATTCATGCTCATTTACCCCTTTTACAATCATAAAGTCACAGTCATCACTTGGTGCAGAAATAAATACCTTTTTTGCTCCTGCCCTCAGGTGTTTAGCAGCAAGCGCCTTTTTTGTAAAAAGGCCTGTGGATTCAATCACAACATCAATATTCAAATCATCCCAGGGCAGATTTTCAGGGTCTTTTTCATTAAACAATTCAACCCTTTTGTTTTCTATTATAAGCGCATCATGGCCTGTCTTTATTTGTTTTTTCAGGCTTCCATGAACAGAATCCATTTTCAGCAGATAAGCAAGCTGTTTTGCATCCATCAGGTCATTTATAGCCACCCATTCAATATCGGGGTTTTCAATGCCTGCCCTGAAAACCATCCTCCCTATCCTTCCGAAACCATTAATAGCGACTTTTACCATTTTTACCTCTTTTTTATATAATATTTTTTTCTGTATATTTAATTTTTATTATCTCCCCGAAGTTTTTCTTCTTCTTCAGCTATGCTTAAAGTAGTCCTTATTACTGCATCCGGGCTCAGGCTTATTGAGTCAATTCCGCACTCAACAAGAAATTGTGCGAACTCTTTGAATGTAGAGGGCGCATCACCGCATATGCCTACTTTTTTATTATTCCTGTGGGCTGTTTTTATTATTTTCCTGACCATTTTTTTAACAGCCTCATTTCTTTCATCAAATATATCAGATACAATTTCAGAGTCCCTGTCAAGTCCCAATGTTAGCTGGGTCAGGTCATTTGTTCCTATTGAGAAACCGTCAAATATCTCAGAGAACTCATCCCCTAATAATACATTGCTCGGTATTTCGCACATCACATATACCTCTAATCCGTTTTCCCCCTGTATTAATCCGTTTTTTTCCATTTCCTTGAGTACTTTTTTCCCTTCTTTTGTTGTCCTGCAGAAAGGGATCATTGCCTTTACATTATTTAAGCCGAACTGCTCCCTTACTTTTTTCAGAGCTTTGCATTCAAGTGCAAATGCATCCTTATATTTTTCATTATAATATCTTGAAGCCCCTCTCCATCCAATCATAGGATTGTACTCTTCAGGCTCAAACTCTTTCCCTCCAATAAGGTTGGCGTATTCATTTGTCTTAAAATCAGACAGCCTTACTATGACATCTTTAGGATAAAAAGCAGCGGCAATCATGCCTATTCCCTGAGCCAGCTTGTCAATGAAAAACATAGTTTTATCTTCATAAGAATAAGTCAGTTTCTCTATTTCTTTCTTTGCTTTTTTATCTTTGAGATTTTCAAAATCCAGCAATGCTTTCGGGTGTATTTTAATATATGAGTTTATAATAAATTCCTCTCTTGCCAGGCCAACCCCTGAATTAGGCAGAAAGCTCAATTCAAAAGCCTGTTCAGGATTGCCTATATTCATCATAATTTTTGTTTTGGTTTTCGGTATGTTTTCAAGGTCATATCTATTGATTTCAAAATCAAGCAGCCCTTCATATATAAATCCGTCTTCCCCTTCAGCACAGCTTACAGTTATTTCTTTTCCTTTTTTTATTGCTTCAGTTCCGTCTTCTGTTCCGACAACACAAGGTATTCCTAATTCCCTTGAGATAATAGCAGCGTGGCATGTCCTTCCCCCCCTGTTTGTGACAATAGCAGCAGCCTTTTTCATAATAGGCTCCCAGTCAGGGTCTGTCATTTCAGTT
>CAZQLC010000049.1:0-7009 GCA_964594025.1 uncultured Methanosarcinales archaeon | reverse complement strand
ATTTTCAAAGAAAAATTCTTTATCTTTGTATCTATATTAGTAAGATATTTCTCCAAAGTCTTTGGATTAAGATTATATGCCTGGGGATATATATCCAATCCTGCCTTTAATATTTTTTTAAGAGAATATTCCTGATCTTCAAGTGTGGTCAAAGCCTGAACATTATCCTGCATGTTCTGCTCATCACACCCTTTCAGTGCAGTTAATACCTTGATTTCAAACCGGGATAATTTCTCAAGAATATTTTTCTCATAGATACCTTCTTTTTCAAACTTATCTACCACTCTTCCGGTTGAAAGATTTGTGTCCAGCTGACCTACAAAATCAAGGCCTTTTTTATCAATCTCTCTCCATAATTCAAGAAGATAATCCAGGGCTATTGTAGGCTCTCCTCCGGAAAACCTTAAAACCTTTATGTCCATATCAGTATCTGCTTCTTCTTTATATATACTTTTTACTCGTTCTCTGTTGGCTATAGCACTTTCAATATTATCTTTGATATTAAGATAGGCTTTTCCAGCACATGGTTTGCCGTCATTGCTCTTATTGTCAACAAAACAATACCAACATCCGCCTGTTGGAGAGCCATCATGAAAATTACATCCTGCTACCTGAACTATCTGGGGAGGGTTATAATCCAGGATATTTTTCATTTTAAATCCTTTTGTATGCTTATACCATAAAGGAAAATCAAATTCCTGCTTTTTGACAAAATCCTCTATCTCATTGTCTGTTTTTTCAGAAACATCAAAAAAATCCCTCTTATATTCTTTACGTGCAAGGGGATCTGCCTCCTTAACATTAAATTTAAACCTGAAAACATGCTCTCCCGTATTTATATTGGGCATTGTATCAATAACTTTTGAAGTGTCTTCTCCCTGCAAAGTACTCGTATAATCAACAACAAGAACATTATCCTCTTTTTTCAATGTTTCTCTTAACTCTAAAGCCCTTTTTATAGGGTCTATTCTTTTTTTTGTTTCTGACTTCATAACAACACCCCCGGAAAAACCCGCCTCCTTTTTTAGAAATAATAAATTTAATTATAGAAAACATAAATAATATAAAAATCTTTGTTTTTTGCTTTTTAAAAAAGAAATAAGCAAAAACCACAATATTTATTAATTTGTTCTCGTATTAATAATTATATCGGGGTTAATTTATAATTAATTATAATATTTTATATTGATATTATTATATTTTATTAAATGTTGTTGGGGGTAAAATGGCAAAAATAATTTTTTTAGGAACTGCAGGAGACTCTATAGTTACAGGAAAACAGCTTAGGGCTTCAGGAGGGATTATTTTTAATTACAATAATATGCAGTTTCACATAGACCCTGGCCCAGGGGCTTTAGTAAGGGCACAGCAATATGGAATAAATATAAGAGAAACCACCGCAATACTCGCAAGCCATAACCATACAAACCATGCTTCTTCTGTAAATGCCTTAATCAGCGGAATGACTTTGAACGGAATGGACAAAAAAGGAATTTTAATAGCTAATAAAGATATAACTGAAGGAAAAAACAGCTTTGTTACAGCATACAACCAGAGCTTATTGGAAAGGGTCATAAACATGGACGGGGTTGCAAAAGTAGGGATAAACAATATTGATATTGTCAAGACACCTGTAATAAACCATGCAGGAAACGGATTCAAGATAACAACACCCGAGTTCATCTTATCATATACTTCAGACACTGAAAATGGTGTTGAGCTGAAAAAAGCACATGAAGACTCCAATATTATAATCATAAACTGCAAGCATCCTTCAGAAGTATCACAGGAAGGCCATATGAATGTAGAGGATGTTATTGATTTCCTGAAAGCAACAAAGCCCAGCCTTGGAATAATAACCCATTTTGGCATAAAAATGATACAAAAGAATCCCCTTGATGAAACAAGGATTATACAAAGAGAATCAAAAGTCCAGATAATAGCAGCCAAGGACGGCATGGAAATAAACCCCAAGGATTATTCTGCTTCTTTAAAACAAAAGAAACTAAAAAGCTATTAGTTTTTTTAGATATAATTAAAAAAGTCAAAAACTTATTAAAATCCCAGAAATTCTCTTAATTCATAGAGGGAATGAATTTTTAACGAGGGATTTATATCAGGAAATTCATATTCTTTGTCTTCTCTTAATAAAAGAACATCAAATACTTTTGCATTTTTTGCAGCTTCCACATCTTCTTTCGCATTTCCCACATACATGGCTTTAGATTTATCCACACCCAGTATATTCAGGCAGGATTCCAATCCGTGAGGATGGGGCTTTGGCTTTATCCCGTTTGAAGCCTGCGCAATAATTATACTGTTAAAATCACCTTCCCCCAGCATGCCAATCTCAAGAGATGCTATTTCATTTACTGCAGCGGTAACTATTCCTGTTTTATAGCCATTCTGCCTTAACTCTTTAATAAAACCAATATCATCATACGCTCTTGTAAACTGCCTTCTCCTCTCCGGAGTATCATATTTCCTGAATGTTTCCCATAATAATTCGCCATCTAAGTTGAATTTTTCACGTATTGTTTCATTCCTTTTGGACTCAAACCAACACTGGTCAATATCTTCATCTTTTGGAGAGTTGATTCCAAATTCATGTAATGCCTTTCTAAATGCATAATGAATATGATTCATACTGGTATGCACAAGCGTTCCGTCCAGATCAAAGATAATTGCCTCATATCCCATAATTAAACAGAATCAATAATAGATATAAAAATATATCGGAGTTAAATTTATTTATAGCAGAAAAACAATAAAATAGCCCAGCAGGCAGCCTAATGTTACAAAAGGCATTGCAGGGTAATAATGCTTCTTCTTTGAATAAATGAATAATAAAAATAAAGCCAATGCTGTAGTAAATGTGATTATCAATGTCTGGGAAAATGCTATGCTCTTGGTTAATCCGTTTGTTATCAGATTCTCCATTACTGCACCTGAAAATATTAAAGGAAATGCAATATCCCCCCCGCCAAGAATTGCAATATTTGTCTTTGCTTTAATGACTTTTTCAGCCTTATCCTTGCTCACAGCAGTTGTTTTTTTTGCCCGGCTATTAAATTTTCTTATCCTGTTTTTTGAATAGGGTATCATCAATCCGGGGAAGATGCTGTTTTCAAACTGGAACTTTGCCATTTTTACCATGTGTTTTGACTTCCATACAGCAAACATATCATAAACAGAAATAACTAAAAGAAGGACAAAAGCCCAGAAAACACTGAACAAAGGGACTATCAGGACAGCAATCCCTGAATATATTAATATTTCTGTGATATTATGTATGAAAATGTTGGTAAACCTTGAAGTTTTCAGAAAAGCCAATAATAATGCTGCCCCCCAGATTATATATTTGTTCCTAAACAAAACACCTAAGGATATGGATATTGTAAGAAAAACTGCAAGAAAGAACCATCCCCTCCATATCATGGTTTTATTAAACTTTATAATCATCAGTATTAATAATGTTCCTATGGCAACAGCACCCATAATATACAGCAATGAAGAATATCCCTGAACATTCGGTCTTTCACCTATTGCTGTTGCATTATGCCTGACAACAATTATTGTCTTATTTTCAGGTGTAATTTCCTTCCCTATCTCAGCATCACGGCTTATAAGAAACAATCCTGTAACCTGGGAAGCGATAAATATCAAGAGCAAGAGCAAGGTTATTTTAAGATTATGTTTCATTTATGTTTTATTAATGCGGTTATTTATAAATTTTGTTTTGAGCATAAATGTTATCTGAAAACACGAAAACATTTATACAAGTAAAAATGAAACATTTTTGAGTATAAATATTTTCTGAAAACACGAAAACATTTATATATATTAAAAATTTAGATTATAATTAAAATGGCAGGGCCTTATAGGGATTTAACAAGCAAAGAAATTCATATTACTGAATATGAGATAGAGAATGAATCAGTTTTCCATCTTAAAAGCCTTTACAGAATGATATATAACTGGCTGATAGAGGAAAACTACCGTGACCCAAAAGACGGAGGAACTAAGTTTGAAAGGGTTTACATGAAAAAAGTCAGCCCTACAGGAAAAGAGGAAATACATTGGTGGTGGAGAGCACAAAAAACCCCTGAAGGGGCAAACAAGGATTACTTGGCTTACCTGTTCAAGATACGCTGCCAGGTAATTGATCATAGGAAAGTGAAACAAAAACAAAAGGGAAGAACATATAAAATGGACATAGGCGCTTTTACCATATATTTCAATTCATACCTTATCCTGGACAAAAACAAGGAATGGGAAGAACACTCCATACTAAAGCATTTTGATAATATATACCGGAAAAAAATCATAAGGAAAAAAATCCTTTATCATGTAAACGAAGTCTATAAAGAAAGCTATAGATTAAATAATGCAATAAGAAAGTTCTTTGAGATGCAGACTTCTTTTGAGGTTCCCAGAACATTCGACCCTGAAAAAGGGTATCTTTATGAAGAAGGGCCCGATATATTGCCTGAAAGCAAAGGTCCGGGCAAAGAATTCTTTAAAGCAAATAAATAATTAAATATTCTTAGATTTCATGGGCAGATGAGTGTATTTATATACTTTTGTTAGCTGGATTGTTTGATATTCCCTTATAATATCTGAATTCTTATTTTTTATTTCCCTTAATATTTCTGTAAATTTCTCAACATTTTCAACTTCTATATCTATTTCCAAGCCCCATACGCCAAAAGTTTTAACAGAATAAACAACATTTGGAAAAATTTGTGCAAAAGTTATTATTCTATTCTCTTTCTCTTCTGTATTTCCTCTTAACTGGATCATGATTTTATATCTTAACTGACCTAGAATCTCGTTATCAAAGTAGATTGTATAACCATTGATTATTTTGTTTTTTTCTAGATTTTTTAGCCTGTACCTTACAGCGTCTAGAGAAAGATTAATCTTACTTGAAAGTTCAACACTAGTTATTCTGCTGTTATTGGCAAGCTCTTTAAGAATAATCAAATCCTCTTCATCTAATTTTGGCCTTTTGGTTTGTTCTCCAAATTCTTTTTTTATGAATATTTCTCTCTTTTTCTTACCTAATAAATAATCTCTTGGATAGAATTCTCCTGTTATTAAAGTAGCAATTTGCTGTTCAGAGAAATATTCGCCATATTTATTTTTAATTTCGTTGAGAATTTTCTTTAATTCAGACATGTTTTTTGCCATAACACAAAACATCAAGTCATATCTTCCAGTGCAACTTGCTAAAAAAGGGACATATTCGTGATTTTTAAGATAATTTATTAATTCCTGCTCTTTTTCTTCTGTTAGGTTTTGCAGTCTGCAGAAAAATCTGTAAGGAAAATAACCAAAAAAGCCATAATCAATATTTGTTAAAAAGAATTTTATAATGCCTTTTTTAATTAGATTATTCAGCCTGTAATGGCAGGAAGGCTGGCTTAATCCTACTTTCTTGGCTAATTGGGTGGTGGGTATTCTTGCATTTAAGTCTAGCTGATACAAAATCTTTTTATCTTTTAAATCTAGTTTATAAGCCATATGTTAATAAATATCTTAATATATTTATAAATCTTGCTGTTTTTATTCAAAATATAATCAAATGTTTTATATATAACGCATATGTTACTACTATCAGGATATTAAACCAACATAAAAGGTAAAAGAAATGAAAAAACAAAATCTTGAAGGAAAAATAAAAGAAAATACGCGGATGGATAAAAAGAGGGAGAGTGAGGAAGGTATGCTTACTTCCTATCACTACTTTCTTGATACTGTTGTGATCTCTCCTAGAAAGATAATTATAAAAGATAAAAAATATAAGCAATTTAGAATCGTTACTCAAGCCTATACTGGCGCTGGAGGTGACGCAACTTATACCGTAGCTTACGCTTTCCTTGGGCCAAAAAACATAAAATCCTTCCAAAAAAGTCTAAAAAACACTCATTTCAGTTATGGAGAAATTTATGAAGGTAGACGTGGCTACCATAAATCTAAAGATTATTATATTTTATTTAAAAGAGAGGATGAATACGATTGTCGATTAGAGTCTCATATTGAGATGGTATACAAATTAAAGAGATTAATCAAAAAAATATCAAAGGATAAAAGAAAATGGTAGACGAAGACGTAATATGGCAACAAGAAAAAGACCGTCTAAGACGGAAATATGGAGAGCAAGGAGAAGAGATGATAGAAAAAAGAAGAAGAGAATATAATGGGAGCATAACTAGAGCCAACAGAGATTATTTTGAAGAGGAATCAATGCATAGAGAATATCTAAGAAAGAATCTTCATCCACACATAACATCTTTAAAAAAAATTCTAAAAAATATACGCTCTGGAGAGGGATTTAAAAGAAAAAAAGATTTAGAAGATGATTTGAAAGAAAAAATAAAAAATTTAGAAGATGTACACTCTGGAGATATGTGTGCTTCATTAGATTCTGGCATTTATTTTCGAACAGAAGTCGAAGAAATCCAAAGATATCTTAGACGGAAAAATATTCCAACTGCTATTAAATCAGATATTAAAGAAGTTGTCAAAGGATTAAAAAATATTGTTAATGAAATAAAATAATTATTAAAGAAAACCAACTCTTATTTATTTTTCACATTAAAACCTATTTTTTTTATTTCTTCTTTTGCTCTCTCGCATAATTCAACAGCTATCAGATAAGGCTCCCTTACCCTTATTTTAGTATTCGTTATGATTACATCTATGATTTTACTGTTTCCAAATTTATCTCTTTTTAAGGATTTTAATTTTTTCAGCTCTTCTTTTTCAAATATATCATCTTCTGCTTTCTGCAGTTTTAAAAGTCTTATATATATCTGCATAAGCTGGTTTAAAAGCAGGGCAGAATCCACATATTTTTGTTTTCCCGGATGCAATGTCTCAATAACATCCTCAAACCATGAGCTTTTTATCCTTATTTTATCCCTTATTGCCTTACTCCCGCCGTGAGCCTTATCATATACCTGGCCTATTGCCTTATTTACAGAATGAATATTGGCTTTTATTC
>CAZQLC010000048.1:0-7065 GCA_964594025.1 uncultured Methanosarcinales archaeon | reverse complement strand
AATCTGGAAAAACTGACAAAATACGCAGAAAATAATAAAATACAAGTAGTTAACACTGCAGACTGGCACAAAAATGATTCACCTGAATTATCAGAAGATCCTGATTTTGTGAATACATTCCCGCCACATTGCCTGCAGTATACAAAAGGAGCAGAATTTGTTCCTGCTACAAATCCAGAGAATCCTTACACGATAGAATGGGGGAATGGAAAAATAGATTTAGAGGAAATCGTAAGAAGAAGAAATATTGTAATCCACAAGGATAAATTTGATGTGTTTACAGGAAATCCCTACACAAAAAAGATTGTTGAAGCTATCAACCCAGATATAGCAGTAGTTTATGGTGTTGCAACAAATGTTTGTGTAGATTGTGCTGTTAAAGGTTTGCTTGAAAATAAAATCCAGGTTTATGTTCCTCTGGATGCTATAAAAGAGCTTCCCAACCTCCCATTGCCTTATAAAGAATGGGAAAGACTAGGAGCTAAACTTGTTACAACCAAAGATATTTTGGAGGGAAAATATGAAATATGAAGAATTAACTAAGGAAATTGAAAGTTTCATAAGAAAAGAGACACAATATGTCAAAGGAACTGTAATCGGATTAAGCGGAGGCATTGATTCCTCATTAGTAGGCTGTCTGGCAGTAAGAGCAATCGGAAAAGATAGAGTAAATGGTTTAGTTTTGCCTTATGGCAACCAGGATTCAGATGCTGGAGAAGAAATAGCTAAGTTTCTTGGAATTGAATATAAAATAATCAACATCAAACCAAGAGTGGATATATTAGCAGAGAATTTTGAGAAAATATATAATTCCAAACTTGACGAACTGGCTTACGGTAATTTAAAAGCAAGGGAAAGAATGTGCTGGCTTTACACAAAGGCAAATACCAATTCATTAATTGTACTGGGAACAACAAATAAATCAGAATATGAAATAGGCTATTTAACAAAACACGGAGACGGGGCAGCAGATATAGAGCCAATAAGAGACCTTTATAAAACAGAATGCTGGAAACTTGCAGAGCATCTGGGGTTACCTGAATGGGTTATTGAAAAAACCCCTTCTGCTGAGCTTTGGGACGGACAAACAGATGAAAAAGAAATAGGATTAAGTTATGAAATGCTGGATAAGATATTAAGAGGAGAAAAAAATGGAATTAAAGACAAGGATATCAAAATAGTGGAAAAAATGGCTTTGGGTGCAAATCACAAAAAAAATCCCCCAAAATATCCAAAATTACGTTGCATTTTAGATAGATCATAAATAGTAAAATCAATAAAATGACAAATGAAAAACAAGAACTGGAAATAGAACTGCCAAAAGATAAAATATTCCATACTATAGTAACTGTGATGAGGGCAAATCCTCCGCATCTTAATCATACATTAATGTTAAAGGAGTTATGTGATAAGGCTGTTGAAGTAAAACTAAACCTAGGAAGCTCAAACATATTTAATGAAAGAAATCCATTTAAGATAGAAGAAAGAGAAGAAATGATAAATATTGCTTTGGATGGATACAAAAACATTCACATTTACAGACTGCCTGACTTCGGAGATGCTGACAAATGGTATCAATATTTATACAAAATTAATGAACCATTCACAGATATTTTAAGTGGTAATCCTTATGATATACAAATTTATAAAAGACACCAAGAAAAAGATGATTTTGATATAATTCATCCAAAAAACATTGTAGACAAAGATAATGTAATCTATACGGACGGCATATGGAAAAATAGACTATTTTTGAAAGCAAAAAAACCACTCTATGTTAGCGGAACATTTGTAAGGTCTGCAATAGTTAATAATTGGGAATGGGAAAATTTTGTTGAAGAAAAAGTTACAGATTATATTAAAAAGAATGACTTAATAAAAAGAGTAAAAAAATGCTGCTCTGGTTTAGAAGGTATAACTCTGCAAAAATTGGGGGAGGACAGAAGATGAACAAATTTAAAAATCCCTCAATAACCGTAGATATTGTAGTTGAAAGAGAAAATAAAATTGCCTTGATTGAAAGAGGCCATGTTCCATATAAAGGAGATTGGGCGATTCCGGGAGGATTTATTGAATATGGAAAAGAAACTTTAGAGCAAGCTGCAGCCCGTGAATTATATGAGGAAACACATCTAAGAGTTGAACCCTATGATTTAAAACTCTTTTGGGTGTCTTCAGACCCGCATAGAGATCCTCGAGGCCATATAATTTCCTGTTTTTATATTGCAAAAATATTTCGGGGAGAACTTTGTGCAGGAGATGATGCAAAAAAAGCAAAATGGTTTCAATTAGATGATCTTCCAAAATTAGCATTTGACCACGAAGAAGCCATAAATAATTATCTAAAAATGGGGAAATAAAATGTTCAATAAAATATTAGTAGTTTATAAAGACAAAAAAACAGAAAAAAACATAAAGACCATAGAAAAAACCAAGGAGATTCTGAAAAGAACAGGAAAAGAATTTGATTCTATAAAATTTTCTGACCTTCATACAGACTATTTTATAGATAAAGACTTCATCATAACTATTGGAGGCGATGGTACTTTTTTAAGAACAAGTCATTTTATAAGAGAAAAACCAATTCTGGGAGTAAATTCAGAACCAGAATTGAGTGAAGGGGCTTTAACAAGCTTAAGTTTTGATGAAATAAACAGTTTAGAAGAAATCTTGGATGGGAACTACAAAGACATAAAAAGACCCAGAGCAAGGGTTATGAAGAATAACCGATTAATTAAAGAGCTTGCATTAAATGAAATATATGTTGGGGCTGAAAAACAATTCCATACTTCCAGATATATTATCAGATTAAATGAAAATGAAGAAGAGCATAGAAGTTCCGGTGTTTTAGTTGTAACAGGTTCCGGAAGCAGAGCATGGTATGAATCAGCCGGAGGGACTCCTTTTGGATTTGATGAAGAAAAATTGGCTTACCTCGTCAGAGAGCCTTATATTAGCAGAATATTCAAACCACAAATGATTTCTGGTTATATTAATAACAATGAAAGAATAGAATTTGAATCTAAAAGAGAATATGGAGGCATAGTAGCTATTGATTCCCGGCCAAGTTATGATTTTAATTTAGGGGATATTGTAGATATAAGACTTTCAAAACAACCATTAAAAGTTATAGTAAAAAGTGACGATTAAAGGGGAAAAATTATGAACAAAATTTAAATAGTTTAATGTTTTATTAACAATATGAAAAAAGAGAATATACATAAATTCGAAAAACCATCTGTAACAGTTGATATTGTTATTTTTACTATTAAAAATAATGATTTAAAGATACTTCTTGTGAAAAGAAATATGCCTCCATTCAAAAACAAGTGGGCCCTACCCGGCGGTTTTGTTAGAATTAAAGAAGATTTGCAGGAAGCTGCTAAAAGAGAATTAGAGGAAGAAACAGGTGTAAAAGATGTTTATCTGGAACAGCTGTATACTTTTGGAAATCCTAAAAGAGATCCGAGAGGCAGAGTAATAACTATTGCATATATGGCTCTGATTAATTCTAAAAACATAAAACTTAAAGCCACTACTGATGTTTCAGATGCCCGGTGGTTTTCTGTTAAAGAAATCCCGGAACTTGCATTTGACCACCATAAAATTCTGAATTATTCTCTAAAAAGACTCAAATGGAAGTTTGAATATACCACGGTTGCATTCTCATTACTCCCGAAGAAGTTCACGATCAGCCAGATAAGAAAGATTTATGAAATTGTTTTTAATAAGAAATTTGACAAAAGGAATTTTGCAAAGAAGATTCTGTCCTTGGATATCCTAGAAGAAGAGGGAATAAACAGAAATGTTTCACACAGGCCCCCAATGCTTTATTCTTTAAAAAAAGATATTGGGGAAATTGTTGAGATTTTATGAATTCTTGCGGGGCTATATATTATTTAAAAATGATAGAATATGATATCAGAGGACATCATTTAATGAATTTTAAATTGTATTTATTAAATAAAAATAATAATTCTTTTCAGAAAGAATATTTCTCAAAGTTATTATCTAATAGTTCAAATCTTATTAGAATTATAAACTCTAATGATTTTATATGTGACAAATGTAAATATTCTTTATTAGATTATTGTTCTGATGGTGTTAATATAATGGATAAAAAAATAGTTGCTGCTAGAGATATTGAAAAAGCAAATTGTTTTAAAATTTCTATTGGAAATAAAGTTCCAATATTAAAATTAATTGAATCTGTTTTGAGTCAATCTTATTTATATATTATGAAAATTAATGCTGAAGATTTCTTGCTTCATAATTCCCTACTTCCACTTTAAACTATACGGGAAGTTTACTCAGTTTTCTAATTAATTCATCACTTTTTTCCATACCTTCAGGTATTTTATCAGCAAAAAATTCTCTGGTATCTTTAAATTGATTATGATAACCAACTGTATCGCCATGGCCAATAATAGTTGACCATTCTCTGACTGCTGTATGGAATTCTAAATTATTCTTTCTCATCCCTTTATTAAATATTGAAGTTTGTATTGATTCTTCAAGCAGTTCAGGATTTCTGAATAGATATTCAACTATGCCTAACCTTATTCTGTAGAGGGGTGTCTGGCATATTAAGTTATCATAAGGATTTACCCCAACTTTATACCAAGCATCAGCCATTGACAAAAGGCTCAGGTGAGAATTTGGTGTTCTTTGATCAACAGGCATCTCAAGACCGAATTCAGCCATGATTTTATCATCCAAGAGAATCGGGGAATTATCACTATTGAAAAGGGCTTTTCTGACATTTTCTATCCTTTGTCTAAATTGAGTTTCATCTTCCTGAATCATCAGATTAAATAATTCTGATACAGATTTTGTATATTGTATAATTTGTTTTTTTGCAAATGGATTATGAATTGCCAGCCCCGAATAAACATGAGATTTTCCACCATAAATTCTCAGGCACATCAATACCTTAACATTATCTATTGGCCCGACATAAGTTCTATTTTTCCAAGGAGCTGTACCTAAATTTTTCCATGCAGTCCCCATAGCCTCAAAACCTGCATGAGTAACAGCCTGCGTATCTGCTGTTATTTTATCATGCTCTTTATATGACTCCAGTTCTATAATATTAGTTTCTAAAGATTCAAAACAATCTCTTGCTCTTTGATATGCACTATCTGAACTTTTATGATTTACTAATGCTGTATTCTGGCCTTGTGGTTTAATTGAAGGACCAAAAAGCCAATGCCAATTAATGATATTTACATCAATAGGTAAATATTTCTCAAAAGATTCTACTGCAGGTGTCATAACAGAAGTCCCGGATGAAACAATTGCCTGTTTTTTTGTAGAAGGTCCATATTGCGCTACAGCTTTTTCTATATCTTCAACCGGAACCAAGTAGAATATTATATCGCTTGTTCTTGAAACTGCAACCCCATCATCCATAATATGAACCCCAGTTCCTTCTAGATCTTTTTCTAATTGCCCCCTGTTTTCGGGTAAATCAGTACAATTTACTTTATAATTAGCTTTAGCAAATTCTCTTGCACATGACTTACCCATATCTCCCATTCCAATAACTCCGATGTTCATATTTTAACTACTAAAGAATAATTATTTAAATAGTTTTCGATGAGAAAATACAAAACAAAAAAAGCAAGACTATGTTATTACCATTAATTTTAAAAACATAGACTTCTATAAATTATAGTTTGTGAAAGATGAAGATACTGGATGACATAGAAAAATCAAGCGCAAAGACAAGAATCCGAAAAGACATAAAAGAAAACGGATATATGGCTGAGCATAATTATTACTGTTTTCTATATAATAATGAGGGGGTGGAAAAGGACTTATATTTCTCTTTTGAGGATAAAAAAGGCATAATGGCTCGCTACCTGAAAAGAAAGAATAAATATTATGTATTTTCAGATGTTATTGCACCTGAAGGAAACCAGCTTGAAATATTATATCAGTTTCTTGACTACTGCTTATATGATAAAAAAGCCAAAGAAGTTGAAATTGAATTCTCAGAAAACCTTATTAATAAATTAAAAAGAAAACTCAGGACAGATAAAAAATGGATGAAATTCAGCCTGTCTGAGATGGATTACGGATTAATCTGGCCAGTGTATGATATGGATAAATGGAACGGGGAAAAGATGGACGGCAAGGAATGGAAAAAGATAAGATACTACTGGAATAATTTTTTCAGGAAATATGATATAAAAATAAAACCCTCTAACAAAATAAAAAATGAGGAATTATACAAAATAGTAAATATATGGAAAAGAAGAAGGAACGGAGAGGATGCGCCTGTTTATAGTTTTTTCCTGAATGCAATAAAAAACAAATTTAAGGGTTTTGACATGTCAAGAACAATAATAATAAATAATGAGCCTTCCTCAATTACAGCAGGATTTAAGATACCTAACTCAAATAACTATTATTCTGCAATAGGATTGACAAATTATAAATACAACAGGCTCGGGGAAATAGCCAATATGGATGACTTGATAGAACTGAAAAAAACAGGATATGATTGTATTGATTTTGGAGGGAGTGATGACTCATTGTTCAGATTCAAGAAGAAATTCAGACCCACTGGTTTTTATAAAACCTATGTCTATCAGATAAGAAAATCAAACCCTATAACTAAACTGAAGAAAAAAATAACCTTCAAGGAAAAGAATTTATAGAATTATTTATTGATTAATATTATATCATCTATTAAAAAAACACCCGTATTTTCAGATTCCATTATTATATGGCTTTTCTTTATCTCAATAGTTTTCCTGAAATTTTTTCCATCCGGGACAAAAGTCTCAAACTCGCCACCTTCCCCGTTAATATTAATATTGTTTTCTTTATTGATTTCCTTTAATTTTTCCAGTATTTTTTTATCTATTCTTTTACCTAAAAAATCCCTGTTCAGACCTTCAGCTGAAACCTTTATTATTAAAGCGTCAAATAAGGAAATAACATCTTTCATATATTCTTCAGGGTCTTTATTCCATAATGGGCTGAATAATTTTAAGTTTAATTTTTTACAGATATTTTCAATTCTTTTTTTTTGATATTCTGAAAACAAAGCCCCTG
>CAZQLC010000047.1:0-7118 GCA_964594025.1 uncultured Methanosarcinales archaeon | reverse complement strand
TAGAATAAGTGTTTTATTCTTTTCTTAAAATTATTTAAATAATTATCAGAAACAGGTGGCTCAAATGTAATTTGTATGGTTTCTCCTTGTTTTGTATTAATTAAGTGTTCTAATAGTCTAGTAGATTCACCAATTGAACCATCAATTACATAATCAGAGGGTCGTGTCATACATTCATAGGATGTTTTAATGTGAATTTTTGAACCTGTTTCTATATGAGCTTCGCGTAATTTCTTATATAATGAATTAGCTGGTTGTATGTGGAAATAATCCCTAGTGATTTTGAATTCAATCTTTTTACTATCCATAACTGATAACAGAATAAGGGCCAATATATAAAATTATTGGTAAGGATAAGGAATTCTTTAACACATTAATTATATAACCCCTGAATCTTTCAACCTACTGAAATCATAAACACTGTTGAACTTGTTTTCTGCAATATAAAAGTTAAAGTTTTTCAGGCCACTTTCTTTTAGAAAAGGAGATAAGAATTTACCTTCCAGTAAATCCGAACCAGGGAATAATCTGTTAAAAGCAGGGATAACTATGAGGTTTTTGCTTTTCCATTTTCCTTTTAAAAAACACCTGAATTTTTCTTTTCTTATTCCGTGCTTTAATACAACAGCAGGATGTTCATGGCTCATTATTATTGTTTTGATGCTGTTTTTCTTTTTCAACAAATCAGGAATTTTATCCCCGTGGGTTATCAATATATCTCCTGTTTTTATGTAATTTTTTATCTTTAAACCTTTTTTATTTGCTATTTTATCAAGTAATACATCATGGTTTCCTTTTATTAACACAACATTGCCTTTTTTCTTAAGAAAATCCAGCATATCTTTGATTTTGCTCCATTCATCCCTGTTTATTTTTCCGAATTCATGTTTTAAGTCTCCGTTTATAATAATATTTATCTTTTTTTCACCAATATATTTTATAATTCTATCAATTCTTTTTTTCATTTCCCTGTAATTTAATTTAGGCAATAAGATACCGTTTTGATGCAGATATTCCTCATAGCCTATATGTAAATCACTAATAATAAGAATCTTTTTTTCTTTAATATATAATCCTGAGTCTATAATCTCAATCCCCCGAAGTATTTCCATGAATAATTAAAACTTTTCGGGATTTATAAATTTTATCTGATTAATATTAATTCAGGTCAATCAGCCCAAGATGAATTTCTTTTGATAAAAAGTCCTCTCTTTTTATGTCATCAAGTATGAAAAAATCCTTTCTGTCTGCAATATCAAATTTTTCAGTTTCATCCCCGAAATCCTGCAGTTCCTTTATGTCCCTGAAAATACCCTCAACAAGATAATCAAAGCCGTTGTTTATCCTGAATACACTGTTTACTTTTTGATGTTTTTTCAGGAATTCCTGAAATTCTTCCCTGTTGTCTTTCTTCAGCTTAAAAAGAATATTCACTTTAAGATTAAATCCTAATTTTTTAAAGTTTATTAAACAAGTATGCTTGTTTATTATATCTCCCTCATATTTCTTAAGCTTGTCAAATATTGTAGATACCGGAATCTTTGTTTTTCTGCTTATTTTAGTTAATGTTTCCCTGGCATTTCTTCTGAAATAGCTTAATAAAAGCAATTCTTTTGTTCTGTCCATTTTTATGCCCCCGAATTTTTTTTATTTTTTCTATAATTATTTTAAAAATATTAAAACCTTTTTCACTATCTTTTTCTGAATGTTTCAGGAATTTTCTGAAACAAACTGTATTTTCTAGCATAAAATAATATTTTTCGCAGTATTTCCGGTTTTTTTAATGGATTTCCCTTATTTTTTTTATTTTAGAGAATATTTCCCTGAAACAGTTTTGAAACAAAACATTTTTATATTAATACTACTCAACAATAGCAAAATGGGGGATATTCAGCATTCAATCCTTGAACTTTTTAAGAAAGATCCGAATATAGATATCTCCACTCATGAATTTATAAACAGGGTTTTTCCTTCTGATTACGATTCTATAGAAAAAAAGTTAAGAAGCACAGATAGAGAAGAAAAAGCCAAAGCAAAAAAACAAAAAGCAAGACTCCATAGGATGATACTTTATCATTTAAACAAGCTTGTTGATGATAATATCCTGAAAATAACCAAAATACAAGGCAAGGGAGAAAAAGTTTTTGCTTTAAATGTTGATGAAGGAGAGTATTTTATTGAAAAAAACAGAAAGAGGGTTTTTATACAGAAGACATCTTTGCCTTCTATGCCCATGGAGAAATATGAAAACCAGAATATATTATTAAGGTTTGGCGGCAATTCCTGGATAAGTAAGTTAAATGCTGTTTTAATAGAATGTGAAAATTTCGAAAATCTTTCTTCATTATATTTCGCTTTTCAGGAAATAATCTCAAATATCAATGATGCAATAGCCTTTAACAATTTTGAATATTTTATTCTTAATAATAGTGAAGAAAAAATAACTGATTTTCTTAAAAGGATTGCAATGGATGCAGAGGATTACGGGAGATATATAAATTTAATAGTTAATTTTTATGGAGAGTATGATAAAAATAAAATCTTGTCTTTTTTGGATACATTCTCCAAATTCAAAGGGAACAATTTAGATATTATTTTTAACATAGATGATAAAATACTGCATAAATATTCTGATTTTTTTGAGAAAACAATTGAATTATTCTATGAAAAAAATATAAAGCTCAATATAAATAATATAAGCCTATCAGCTTCTCCATGTTTTTTCGGACAGACAGGAGTTTATGTTTTCGACAGTGAGGAATGGGAGAAATACCAGAGAGAAAAAGATAGTTCCCTTATAGGATTAGCTTGTGCACAATGCACTGTTGCTGCTGATGTATACAGGTTTTTCCAGAAATATAATACTAATAATGAATTCAGGGAGTTTATTATGTCAATAGCAAGGTCTTTGGTTTCAGCAAATACTATCCAGAGAAGAAAGTTTATTGAATTTTTTGGCAATATAAATAAGTTAAATAAATCAAATATAAGGGGGTTTTACCAGTACAACAGGAATTACATAAGGTTCTGGAATTATGACTGGAAAGAGCAGAAGGAATTGATGATAGACTTAATTAAAAGCTGCAAGGAAAAGGTAAATGAGTTCTGTTATGATGAGGAAGCGGTTTTCAAGAGCTGCGGCATACCTATAAGGTTCAGGATTGCATTTTCAAGCATATTTAATAATTATGGTGATGAATTTTTGAGCAGGAGGACATATAACAAAACAACATTTCATAACATAAATGATTTCCAGAAGCCCCAGTTTAATGATTTTATAAAGACAAGGGAGAAAATATTAAATGTTTTTGACGGCGGAGACAGGATAAGGTTTTTCAGGTCAGGCAAAATCTATCCCAAAGAGATAATACATGAATTAAGTTTTATATTAAAAAGCTATGATATACCTTTTTTTTGTTATGATTTCAGCAAAAGGGAGTCTAATTTAACTTTAAAGAATTTTATTAAATAAAAAATGGAAATAAAAGCAAAATCAATAATAAATGGATGGAAAGAAGGGCTGAATTGTATCTTAACTAAAGGAGTTTCCCTTCCTGATAATGATGGCAGGATTTTCAAGGAATTAATTAATATGGTTGTTGAAATAGAGGACCCTTTAAAAGAACCCGATAAGCCCATAGATATCCTAAACAGCTTCAAGAAATGGGTTTATCCTAATAAAAAAGAGCTTAAAAATTTAATTATTGAAAAAGAGCCCACAGGTATTTATGGTTTTACATACGGCCCGAGAATATTTAATTTTGAGAACAAAAAAGACCAGATACATTCGTGGGTAATACCCATTTTAAAAAACTCCCTGAACTCAAGAAGGGCTGTTGTTTCTCTTTTTAATCCTTTAACAGACCTGGATATGTCCAAGGATTCAGTTCCCAGCCTCATGAACCTGCATTTTATGATAAGGGAAAATAAATTAAACCTTACATTGTTCATAAGAAGCAATGAGTTTTTTATAGGCTGGCCTGCGAATATATTCCAGCTCGCATGTTTATATGAATATGTTGCCGACCAGCTTATAGACGGCGAAAACTATGATAAAAGCCTTAAGAAAGGAAAGATTACAACAATATCCTCCTCTGCGCACATATATGAAGAGAACTTCGACTATGTCAAAGAAGTATTAAAATAAATAAGAAAAAAATTATATTATTTCTTCTTCAGCAACCACAATAAAGTCACCTACAGCAATAACTGCTGAAAACGGTATGAGTATTTCCCCGTTTTTGTTTTTTTCAAGCTGAAGTTTTTCAGTGTATGTTGTTGGCTTATCCACAACCAGATGTATTAATTCTCCAGAACGAGTTTCAAATATAATGTCCCCCACTTCTCCGAATCTTTTTCCTGTTTTGCTGACTATAGTCCTTCCCATTAATTTTTTAGAAAATTTTTTATCTTCTTCCATTTTTTACCACCACATATTTTTATTTAATGTAATTTTATAATAAACCCTCCAAAAATTTGTCATTTTTGAATGAATGTTTCTTTTAGTGATATTGTTTATTATCCCTAATATTTAAATTTTTTGTTTTATTGGTTGTTTGATTGTTGATAAATAAAAATATTTAAATAATACAATAGTAAAATAGTGTATTGAGGGTTTATCGAGGTCAGTAAATATGGAATTAAATAAAAGGTTTGAACTGGTGAAAAGGAATACTGAGGAGATTGTGCAGGATGATGAATTAAAAATTATACTTAAAAAGAAAAATCCCTTAGCTTACATAGGTTATGCCCCAACAGGCAAGCTGCACGTGGGCCATATATTCCCTATAATTAAAATTGGTGATTTTCTTAAAGCAGGATTTAGTGTTAAGTTTTTAATCGCTGATTTGCATGCTTTTCTGGATGATATGAAAAGCCCATGGAATCTTTTGAAGTTAAGGGCAGAGTATTATAAGGAAACAGTTTCTGCTCTGCTGGAATCTTTGAACATAAGCACTAAAAATCTTGAGTTTGTCAGAGGCTCTGATTTTCAAATGGATAAAAAATACCAGATGGACTTATTTCATCTGATGGGCGAGGTTACATTAAAAAGGGCAAGAAGGGCAGCAGCTGAAGTTGTCAGGTTCAAAGAAGATCCTAAGCTTGGAGGCTATGTATATCCTTTAATGCAGATATTGGATCCTGTTTATCTAAAGGCTGATGTCTGTTTTTCAGGCATTGACCAGAGAGGGATTTATATGCTCGGAAGAGAAATACTGCCTAAACTGAAATATAATAAGCCTACGTGTGTTTTTACGCCTTTACTGCCAGGTTTGAAAGGAGGAAAGATGAGTGCTTCTGATGACAGCTCTAAAATAGGGTTGCTGGATTCAGAAAAAGAGATTGATGAAAAAATAAATAAGTCATATTGCAAGGCAGGAGAGATTAAGGATAATGGTATTCTTTTGTTTGTAAAGAATGTACTGTTTATGGTTAATGATAAGTTCATTGTAAAAAGGGATGAGAAATTCGGAGGTGATTTAACATATAAAGATTATATTAAACTTGAGAATGATTTCAGAAATGGTAAATTACATCCTCTTGATTTAAAGAAAGCAGTTTCAAAAGAGATAAATAATATTATAAAGCCAGTAAGAAAAAAGCTTGAAAATAAAAAAGACTTGGTAAAAAAAGCTTACCCTGATAAATGAATTATTTTAATGAGAAAAATTTATAAATAATAACATTCATATCTTGAACAATGAAAAAAAAGAGGGTTTTTTTGGGAATATTTGTATTCTTGATTTTATGCTTTTCTGTTTATTATGTTTTTGCACTTACAAACCCTATTTTTGGGGTTGAGGCTGATAATGATGCAGGGTGCGGATGTGCAAATGTAACTAATCCAAATGGTATATACCAGAAAGGGGTTCATAGTTATAATTATGTTTTTTGCGGTGAAAATGATGGTATCTGTCCTGAATCTATTAAAGACGCAGTCACAGGAAAGGCAGCAGACTGCTCTGAATGTCATGACCCTAATTGTGTAGGAACATTGAGGGGGGTTGTTGCTGATAGTTCCGGGATAGCTATAACAGGGGCAAAAGTCTCTTTGTTTTCCGGAAATACAGAATATGAAGATTACAGTGACGGTGGCGGAATGTATTCACTTACAGCACCAAGCGGAAACCATTATGTAAGGGCTGTTAAAGAAGGCTATGATACTCTTATAAAACAGGTTTTGATAAGAACAGGACAAACAACCACAGTGGATTTCATATTAACAAATGGAACATGCCATGCAGACTGCACTAATTCACAGAACAGGTGCAATCCAGACTGCCAGGGATTAAGCTTTGAGGATGGGGACTGTGATTTCTATGAAGGAACTTTTGAAGGTGTTTACATAAATGCAAGCAAATTATGTATGAACCGTAAAGAGGACTCCACTGTTATAATGAGTATTCCTGATAATAATACACATGCTGTATATGTAGATTGCTGTGAAGGCACACCTTATATAAAGCCTTATTTCAAGGTTGAACTGGAATCGTCAAAAATAAAGAACCTGATACAATATAAAAGACTGGTGAAACTGGATGAGCAGCCTGTTAAGCTTATTGTTGCTGTCTGGGATTAATGGAAAATGAAATTAAATAAAATGAAAGGAAAAATGTTGTTTTTTGTAGCTTTAGTTGTTATGTTTATGTTTTCGATTGGGTTTGTTAATGCAGCAGGAACAGCATTATGTAGGGATTCTGCTCTGGTTAAAGTTTATACTGGTTGGAGTGATTGTGGTGTATGTTCAGAATCTGATTGTTTGAGTCAGATTACAACCCCACCAGGGTATTCTTTTTATGATGATAGAAGTCTATGTGATACAGGAGGAAGGATTTTGTTAACTTGTATTATTGATGATTGTGCTGGTGAGGGCCACACTTCAATGTGTAGTAAAGCATTTGTAAAATCTGGTGTTCATGTTATTTATGATTTCTTGCATGGTTCGAATTGTAGTGCTGTAGTCAATCATTTACCTGAAGATTATACAAGATATAGATTGTGGAAAGAGCCCTCTTTTGGTGAACCTCTTGTTTGTTTAGTTGCAAATGTTAAATGTCAATCGGGCTGGCAAAACTGTGATGATAATTGGGATAATGGCTGTGAACATAGGGTGGGAG
>CAZQLC010000046.1:297-7234 GCA_964594025.1 uncultured Methanosarcinales archaeon | reverse complement strand
CAGGGCCTGTCATTACTGAAACAATAAATATAACTGTAGATGAAACTAACGGTGAAGAAGATATTAATTACAGCAGTGTTTATACAATAGTAAAGGGAGAAGAAGGTGACTTGATTGAACTAAAGCCTGAAGTGATTGATCCTGATGGTGATGATATAACTGTGGCTTATTCTGAGCCATTTAATGAAAATGGCCTATGGCAGACATATATAGGGGATGCAGGAGAATATCTGATTACAATAACTGCTTCTGACGGAAAAAATGAAGCCAGTGTTAATGTTTTAGTTCTCGTAAACAAAACAAACAGGGCACCAGTAATAGAATGTCCTGAAGAAATAACTGTAAAAGAAGGAGAGGAATTATTTATTGACTGCAATATATATGATATAGAAGATGATGAGATGGATATAGAATACAGCGGATGGATTAATTCCAATAAATATACTTTAGGTTATGAAGAAGAAGGAGAACACAGTGTAATAGTTACAGTAAAAGATGAAAAGCATACTGTAAAGGAAAAGATTAAAGTCAATGTGGAAAATGTCAACAGGGCACCAGTAATAACAACCCAATTTGAAGACATGACCATAATGGAAACAGAAATCGCAGTAGTCAACACAGAAACTTATGACCCTGACAATGATAATACAGAGACAGAATATTCAGAGCCTTTTGACAATGAGGGCAAATGGAAAACTGAGATAGGTGATGCAGGAACATATATTGTCAATGTTGTAGTATCTGATGGTGAGCTAAAGACCAAAGAAGCATTTACACTGACTGTTGAGCAGAAGAACACTGCTCCTGTTTTAGAGCCTATTGCAAACATAACAGTATATGAAGGGGAAACAATAACCATACGTGTGGAAGCAGATGACAGGGAAAACGACGACCTCATAGTCATATACAGTGGATGGATGAAATCCAAAACTTATACTGCTGATTATGATGATGCAGGAGAATACAATGTTATAGTAACAATAAGTGATGGCTTCCTTGAGGATTCCCAGAATGTGCATATAATTGTTCTGGATAAAAACAGGCCTCCTGTCTTTGTAAAGCCATAATTTTTTTATTTGTTCAAAATTCATTTTGAACTTCAGAAACCTTTTTTTGGGTTTCTGTAATTATTTTTTAAATTTTTTGGACAGAAACCGAATGGTTTCTGTTATTTCTTTTTATTTTTTTAAGAATTATTTCTTATATCTATCCTTTCTTTATCTTTATCAGATAATTCAGGATATATATTTTTTAATGTCTTTTTTAAAGTCCATCTATAAAAAGAAGAATTTTTATAACAATATTTATCCAATATATCCAATATTCCGGTAATATAATTATAATGTTCAAGGTTTCCTTCTTTTATTTCATATAATATAGGATAATATTGCTTATCGATAAGCCCATCTAAAACAAAATAATTTAACCTGTATTCCGGAAGATCAAATCTTCTTATTAATTCCTCAGTTTCTCCTATCAATAAGTCAGTTTCTTTTAATGAAGTAAAATCAAATGCATTATTATTGTATAATTTTAACCCCAACTCATCAATAAGTATATTATATCTTTTAGCTGAGCCTTTCTTCAGGGATTTTTCAATCATTGATTCATTAAAACCCAATCCCTCTGCAATTTTTCTGGCTCTCAGCTCATAATCCCTGCCCATATATTTGAAATAGCCATTTTCTATGAATACTATGGCTTCATCAAACTCTTTTCTGCATCCTTTTTCATATGAATCATTTACAATATCCAAAAGGGAATCTTTGTTTAAGCCGTATCCAGAAAGCTTATCGGCAAAATGATCAGCATTTATTTTATAATTCATTTTTCCTGAAACAAGAGAATCCAGTGAAATCTCAAATGCTTTTTTATAAGTCAAGAATTTTTTTGTATTTTTGGAATCTTGTTTAAAATAAAAATTACTAATAAAACTAAAACAAGACAATACTAATCCCCCCAAATATAAAAAATTCTTTTTATTCATTGGTTATTCTGCTTAGAATGAATTACTATATATAAATCTTTTTATATTCACTACTATTTAATAATAATTATGTTTTGTCATATTATCAATAGCGCAACTTTTTTAAAGAGAGATTTATTCCAACATCTTATAATATTTATTATAATCGGGGGTGAAAATATGACAATAAAACCAATAGGCACAAGAGTTTTAATACAGCCTTTAAAAGAGGGAAAAGAAAACAAAACCGAGGGGGGAGTTTATATTTCAGAAGAAAAAGACAATAACCTGAATATCGGAAAAATAATAGAAACAGGAAAAAATGTCAAAAATGTCCAAAAAGGAGATAAAGTCATATACAAAGGCTTTGACGAAGCAGAATATGACGGATATATAATAATAAAAGAAGACAATATAATAGCTAAATTATAATCAGGGGTGAAAATATGGCAAAAAATATAATATTTGATGAAAAAGCAAGAAAAAAATTACTGAGTGGGGTAGAAAAGCTTGCTTCTGCAGTTAAAATAACTTTAGGCCCAAAAGGAAGGAATGTTGTTTTGGGAGAAGAATTTGGATCTCCGACAATAACCAATGACGGGGTCACAATAGCAAAAGAGATTGAATTAAAGGATGAGTTTGAGAATGTTGGTGCTCAATTGGTAAAAGAGGTTGCAACAAAAACACAGGAAGTTGCCGGTGACGGCACAACAACAGCCACCATACTGGCAGAAGCAATGATAAAGGAAGGAATAAAGAACATAACAGCAGGAGCAAATCCCATGGAAATAAAAAAAGGAATAAACAAAGCAATAAAGATAGTTGTAAAAAGCATAAAAGACCAGTCAAGAGAAGTAAAGGGAAAGGAAAACATTTCCCAGATAGCAACAATCTCCTCAAATAATGATGAGGAAATAGGGAAACTGATAGGGCATGCTATGGAAAAAGTGGGAAATGACGGCATTATAACTGTAGAAGAAGCAAAATCAACTGAAACACATCTCGAGGTTGTAGAGGGAATGCAGTTTGATGAAGGCTATAAATCCCCGTATATGGTAACAAACCAGGAGAACATGATAGCTGAATTAGAGGATGCATTTATTCTTATATATGACTCAAAAATCAATGATTTGCAGTCATTAATCACAGTATTGGATAAGATAGTGAGAACAAAAAGGCCTCTGCTGATTATTGCTGAAAATTTTGAAGATGAAGCCCTTGCTACATTAATCCTGAATAACCTAAAAGGCGCTTTGAGAACAGTTGCTGTTGAAGCACCTGGTTTTGGAGATGAGCAGAAAGAAATTCTGGAAGACATTGCTGTTGTTACAGGAGGAACTTTGATAAGCAAGGAAAAGGGAATGAAGCTTGAGGATATCAACCTTGAGGATTTGGGAAGTGCCAGAAAAATAAAGATAACCAAAGAAAAGACCACTATTATTAAAGGTGAGGGAAGCAATAAGGAAATAAACAAAAGGGCAGAGCAGATAAGGAATCAGATAAAGAAAACAGAGAGTGAAATGGACAGGGAGAGCCTGCAGAAAAGGCTTGCAAAGATTGCGGGCGGCGTGGCAATAATAAATGTTGGTGCTGCCACAGAAACAGAAATGAAAGAAAAAAAGGCAAGAGTGGAGGATGCACTTGCAGCAACAAAAGCAGCCATAAAAGAAGGTATTGTTGCAGGTGGAGGAATAACTTTACTGAATGCACAGAAAGAGCTTGAGAACATAGAAACAGAAAATAAAGACCAGCAAAAAGGCATTGACCTTGTCACTAAAGCAATTGAAGTCCCTTTAAGGCAGATAGCATACAATGCAGGAAAAGAAGGCTCTGTTATTGTGGAAAAGCTAAGGCAAAACAAAGACAGGAATATAGCTTATAATGCACTGACTGATAAATTCGAGGACATGTTCAAAGCCGGAATAATAGACCCTGCAATGGTCACAAGAAGCGCAATACAGAATGCAGGAAGCATTGCCTCAATGATGCTTACAACAGAAGCAATAGTTGTTGAAGAAAAAGATGAAAGTGATAAAAAACAAGGAATGCCTCCGGGAATGGGCGGCATGGGAATGATGTAGTTTTTTATTTTATTTTATCTTTTATCTCATCACTTAATTCTTTACACTTACTAATAATAATTTCAGACTTTTCTTTTTTATCGCCTTCCAGATCAGAAAGATACAAAGGCTCTCCAATATTAATATAATAGTCCATTTTCTTATAGATATTTTCAATAAGAAAAGACCTAATTTTTATTTCTTTCATACCACCATATTTATTAATTATATCTTTATCTTTATCTTTTACATATAACCCTATTGGGATTACTGGTTTTTCTTTATTATAAACCCGTTTATATTTTTTAATTAAATAAACAATACCAGAATGTACTTCATCTTTATTATTCTTTTTAGACATAGGACCCTGGGGGAAAATTCCTATATAATCATTGGTATTATGCAAATAATCCAGAGACATTTTTAGTGTAGTATTAAAAAAATACCTAAAATTGCTTATTTTATTTTCCACCTTTACAGGTATTTGCTCTATTCTTCTTAGAAGATCAGGCCTTTCTTCATAAACATCTTCATATTGAATCCAAAAATGTGCCTTTTTTTTCATAGTCGAAAGAACAGAACTTACTATTCCTCCATCTAATAATGTAGCATGATTTAATGCGATAACAGAAGACGTATCAGGAAGATTTTTTTCATTATATGTATTAATATTAAAATAAAATTTCATTATGCCCCTTAGGATAATACCTGTCCTTTCATAATCCAATTTTCTCAGAAGCGATTCTTCTATTTCCTTAAGGATTTTCATTATAAAGTAGAAAAAACACAATCATTTATAAAATTTAAGAAAAATCACCAAGACCTTTTTGCCTCTCTCTTTTATCTGCAATCTCTTTTTTAGGAACATCAAAAATATTATATTGCTCATTTCCTGTAATCAAAGGAACCCCGTAAACACCATCAAAACCGGGCTTTACTTTCAAATTACCCTCTCTTATCTGTATTATTGTATCAGCTATCTTGGGGTTTATAACTTCATTTAATTTTTCTTTATCAACTTTCAACAGAATATTATATTCATTCCCGAATTTTCCTATTAAATTATTATATATTTCCCAGACTCCTTTTGAATTCAGACCCGTATTTAAAACTGTAGAAATTATTTCAGACAAGGGCAGTAATCTTATAAAATCACTTGCGCCTTCAGGCTTTACAGGCTTTTCCCTGTCAGCCAACTCTTTTACCCTTTCCATAACCCCTACAGTCAATATTTGATTGCATACAGGGCATATATCCTTGTTCTCAAGGGCTTTTTCAGGGTCCATTACAATATTGCATTTCCTGTGCCCGGTATAATGGTATTTTCCATAAGCAGGATCAACCTCTACTGTTTTCAGGACTTTTTTGTTCCTTATTGCATCTATGATATCCTTATAAGAGAAATTATCATCAAGCTCAAAAACAGTGGCTTCCCTTCCCATTCTCCAGGGCCAGAAGCTGTGGGAGTCTGAAGAACTTACTAATTGGTATTTATCTAAGGAAGACAGCATCCAGTTCATTTCAGGGTCACTGCTCAAGCCTGTTTCAAGTGCATATATGTGCTTTGACTGCTCTTTAAAACACTCTTCAACAGAATCAAAGCCTGATTTTGAGCCGAACAATCCAAACCAGGGGGTCCATATATGAGCAGGTATTATCTCAATAAGGTCATCTATTGCCTTTAAATCCTTGACTAAATCATAACATTTGATGCCGAAAATAGGCCTTCCGTCATAATCAACCCTCCCGTATCTTTTAAAGTAATCAGTAATCTTTTCAGCTGTTTCAAAATCAGGAGCCAGTAAAACTAAATGTATTTTTCTTGTTTTTCCGCCTTGAGAATAAATCAAAGATACTTCGGTCTGCAATATAAAAGGAAACCCAGTTTCTGTTCTTAAAATACCTTTTTTTTCATTTAAAGTTTCTTTCAGATGCTCAAACCATAAAGGATGTGTAAAATCCCCTGTTCCCAATAAGTCAACACCTTTAACTTTAGCCCATTTTTCAAGATTCGGAATATCAATCTGCTTGGAGCAAGCCCTGCTGTATTTTGAATGAATATGTAAATCACTTATTACCTGCATTTTATAATATAAAAAATAGAAAAGATAAAAATCTTTTGGTTTATTATTTAGAATTATATAATTAACTATAAACTAATTTCATAAACCTATTTATTAATTCAAAATAATAAGGATTAAATGATGAAATAAAAGAAACTGTTTTCCTATCTGCAACGCCTTCTTCTTCAATATCTTCTAATAGGGGTGAAGAATACTGAACAAAAACAGATTTATATTTATCTTGATTTTCATTTATATCATCAATAATATTTTTTAATCCATAATCACTAAGAGAACCTGGATCTGGTAATGATGTAATTTTGCCGTTATGATTAATTAAATACTCTTTATTTAATTTAAACTCTCCTCTAATGCCTCCGTCTTCAATTTTCTCAAGGTTTCTAAAATTAATTTTTGTTCCCATAATATAAAATATATTCCAATCATTTATAAACCTTTCGTTTTAATCATTTATCAGTAGTTAAAAAGAGATTTAAATATGGTTAATAGAACTATCTATTTACACAACTCAATAAAGTTCTTAAAGATTTTTTCTCCTGCTTTGCCGCTTTTTTCAGGATGAAACTGAACTCCGAATATAGGCCTTTTTTTATGGAAAACAGCTTCAATCTTATCTTTTTTTGAGCTGGCTGCAATAATTAAATCATCAGGAACATTCTTAACATATCTGCTGTGGTGCTCATAAACCTCTATTGTATCAGGCAAGCCCTTAAATATTTTGGTCTTATTAAGAATATTTAGTTTTAGATTAGTATATCGTGCTTTTTTCTTCAGCTTTACAAGCTCTCCGCCACAGGCATGGCCTATTATTTCATGCCCTTCACAAA
>CAZQLC010000046.1:0-287 GCA_964594025.1 uncultured Methanosarcinales archaeon | reverse complement strand
CACAAATACCTAATATTGGAACAGTGTAATTAATAAGACAGGATATATCAGCCCTTATTTTTTTAAAGTGAATCTTTTTATCAAGCAAAGGCCCTCCTCCTGAAAGAATTACGCCTTTAATATTTTTTTCTTCAAAATTTTTAAAAAGAGATTTCTGGTCTTTTACAATATATTTTACATTTAATTTATCCAGAATATCTTTAATATAAGGCACATTCTTGCTGTGGTTGTTCACTATTAATATCATACTATTTAAAAAAATAATTAATATATAAAAATTGTTATTG
>CAZQLC010000045.1:0-7364 GCA_964594025.1 uncultured Methanosarcinales archaeon | reverse complement strand
TTCCTTAAGATAGAAAACAACATCATAGAAAACATAAGATTCCAGACCTTCGGCTGCATTGCGGCAATAGCTGCATCAGATGCTATGTGTGAACTGGCCAAAGGAAAAACAATAGAAGAAGCAATGAATATAAAATATAAGGATATACTGGACAAGCTGGGGGAAATACCCAAACAAAAGATACACTGCTCAGTTTTAGGCACACAGGCACTGAGAAAAGCCATCGAAAACTATAAAAAGAAACAAAACAAGAAGGAAAATAAACAAGGGGGATAAAATGAACACAACTAAAACTAATAATAAAGAAAAAAACTTGTTGGAGTTTCTAATAGAAAACAATAAAGAAGTAAGCAAATGGTCTAAAGATGAATATATTTTATCTACTTTAGATACTAATTATCAGAAAAATATCCCTGTTTTTTTTGATGTGGATGAAAAAGATTATTCCTGAAAAGAGGTGTAAAAATGAATAAATATAATCTAAATGAAAAGGTTGCCATTGTTACAGGAGCAAGAAGGGGCATAGGAAAAAGAATAGCTATGAAGCTTGCTGAAAATGGTGCCAAGGTTATTGTTACAGATATCAGCAAAGAAGATTGTGAAAAGGTTGCAGATGAGATTAAAGAGAAAAATGGGGAAGCCTTAGCCTTAAAATTAGATGTAACCAATGAAGAAGAGATTAAAGATATTATAAATAAAACTGTTGAAAAATACGGGAAAATAGATATTCTGGTTAATAATGCAGGAATATACATATCAAAAGAATTAGAAAATATGGAAACATCTGAAATAGACAAAGAACTGAATATAAACCTGAAAGGAGCCATATTATGCACTAAACATATCCTTCCTAAAATGAAGGAAAAGAATTACGGGAAAATAATCAACATATCAAGCATTGCAGGCTTTGTCGGGTTTGCCCAGTCCTCAATCTATTGTGCAACAAAAGGCGCTCTGATAAATATGACAAGAGAGCTAGCACTGGACTTAGGAAAGAACAGAATTAATGTCAATGGCATTGCTCCAGGTGTAATAGATACACCTATGACTAAAGATATGCTGGAAGATGAAAACACTAAAAATGGCTTAATGATGAATATCCCTTATGGAAGGGTTGGAAAACCAGCAGATATAGCAAATGCTGTTGCTTTTTTAGCAAGCGATGAGGCAGAATACATAACAGGCCAAACACTTGCTGTTGACGGCGGATGGCTGGCTCATTGAAAAAATCAAGGAGAAAATAAAATAAAAAATAAATTGCTGGGGAAAACAAAATGGAAAAAATAACAAAAGACACTGTACTGGAAAAGGTTTTAAGTCATGAAGGAGCAAGGGAAATACTTGCTGAATTCCATGTTCCCTGTTTATCATGTCCTTTTGCATCACAGGAAATGGGAACATTAACTCTTAAGGATATAACAAGCGCTTATGGAATTGACTTAAAGAAATTATTGAAGAAACTTAATGAGAAGATTTAAATAAAAAAGCTTATTTACATATTAATATAACTATAAAGGTGATAAAAATTTCAACAAGAAGGCTTTATAATAGAGTCAAAACATTAGCAAAATTTTATCATGGCACAAATGATAAAGATTTAATTGATACTCAAGTATGTAAAGAATCAACTAGTCTTGGATTTATTAAAGAAGATTATAATTCAAAAAGAAAACAATATGAACTTAAATTAACAAAAGAAGGTAAAGATAATTTTAATCTTTATTTTATAAATCTATCCTTTAAAGAACAGTTAAGATTAATAAAAGAAAATCTAGAACTTTTAATAAGTGGAATCTTAGGACAAAAACCTCCTTATTATTAAGTATTGTTTATTCTTAAACAAAATAATATAATAAATATTTTATTTAAAAAATTATTGAAAGAACTGAATGAAAAGAGTGAATAAACTAAGGGGTCTTTGCTGTTTTCCATAAATCCTTAAAAAATCTCTCATATTGTTTTGCTGTTTTCTTGCTATGAATATGTATTGCAATAGGATTTTCTGTCCAGTTCATCATAACTGTATGGTCCCTGAAAATTACAATACCCTGAGGGAAATTAAAACCTGTAAATCTGACAATCTTTTTCAGAAACCAAATCCTGTCCGAATAAACTTTTCTAAATATCTTTTTTGTTTCTTTATTTGCAAGTATTTTAACAACTAATCCTTTCTTTTCTCTTTTTGTTCCAAAATTTTTATAAAAAATCTCAACCTTTTTATCTTCATGCTCTTTTCCTAAAGAGAAACTAAAATAATTTTCTCCTTTTTTAGCATCCGCCATTAAATTATTCAAAAAAGCAAAAATAGCCTTTGAACCTTCATATAATTCAACAAATTGCTTTTCTTCTACTTTTTTCTGTCTTGCTTCCAGAACAGGAAGTAAATTTTCAATTTCTTTTTCTTTTTCCCTGAATATTGTAAGGATTTTTTTGGGATCAGAAGCCTGAAAGTATTTGGTCTTGCTTTTAATAATCCAACTCACAAGCCCTTTATTTTGCAATGATTCTAAAATTTCATAAATTTTAGAGTTAGGAACACCAGATTTTTTTACTAATGGCCCTGTTGTAGTCAAACCTGTTTCCAGCAAAGCTAAGTAAACTTTAGATTCTCTTTCTGTTAAGCCAACTTCTGAAAGTAGTTTTTTTATTTCCATAATTTAGTTAAAACTCCTAGTTATATAAACTTTTCTATTACTACTGCCTTAAGGGGTAAATAATATTTATATAAGTCACTCTAATTATTACACAGTAATGAATTTAGGAGTAAGAAAATGACAAGAAAACATAATAAAGAATTACTTAATGTTATAAGAGAACAAGTTGGTAGGGAGCTAACAGCTAAATTAGAAAGTGTTGTAAAAAAAACAGAACTAAAAAAAGAACTAAATATGTATTTGAAAGCGTTGAATAATAAAGGCATATCTATTCAAACACCTAAATATTTATCTAATAATCTAAGATGTGATAGACTAGGTATTGTTAATGATTATGTTCATCCGCTGAAGCTTCTTGACTATAATCGTTTCAAAAAAGACGAATTTGGGGGTATGATTAATAGGGAAAGGGAGATATATAAAGGAATAATATGTATAGCAGATCCTTATACAAAGTCTAACTTAAAATTTCTTCCATATAAAAGAATTAATACTTATGAGGTTGAGAAGCTCTCAATGGTGCAGAACAAGTGGCATAAAATATCCTCAGATTGTGAAAAAATCAATACTTCTAAAGAGACAACAATGAAAGACTTTGTAGCTTTTATGTTTCCCACTGAAGAAAGTGTAAAATATCTAAATAAACCCAATAAAGTAAAGGAAATAATAAAAAGTTATGAAAAGGAAATAGACAATAATCTAGAAGATGTTCTTTATAATTTAGAGTATGGGATTCTTAAAAAAGCTAAGTTGAAGGATATTCATTCCTGCTTTAAAGAATAAAATACTAAAAAATGAAAATCAAACCAGATAATTTAGAAAAAAGAATTGAAGAAGGACCATATTTAAGATTCTCTGCTTTTGATACATATCTAAGAAATGGACTAGTAAGAATAGATCCTAAAAATTGTGTAATATCTATGGAGTCTAGCTGTTGTGCAATGGTAACTATAAGCAAAAAGCAGGAGAATAATTATAAAACCAAAGAAAATTATGAAAAAGAATAAATTAATTCTTAATTTTATATTGTAATCTAATATATTCTAATAAATAACAGCAATAATCTTTCCTTCAATCTGGTCAAACCTTACTTTTTCTGTATCTGCAAGAATATTATTGTCTCCTTTAGTAATATAATAAAGGCCTTTTTCATCTGTTCCTGTATCAACAACCCTGTGTATAATAATCTCCTTCTTTTGCCTAAAAGCAATTATATCTCCTATATTTATATAATCAGGGTTTTCCGGCAAAATCTGGACAGCATTTGCATTTTCATCAAATAACGGAATCATTGAACCTGTTGATGTAAACTGAGACCACAGGGCATCTTTTATATCAAGCACTATGCTGTTGCCGTAAACATGTATCTTTTCCTGGGGCAGGTAATCAGAAGGGGCATATGATTCATAGAATTTTATCTTTGCTGTAATATTTATGATTTCTTCAGTTATATTTGAAACAAAAGATTCTCCCTGCGGCTGCTGCTCAAGCAATTGTGTGTTTCTGTAAAGCAGTTTCAGTATATAACTCTGATACATTATGTTTTTATTGTTTAAGTCTTTTAATTCCATGCTGAGAATACCTATTTCCTGGCTTGACTTATATGTGAAATAAACTGTAATAGATAAGGTTAAAACCAGCAGAATAAAAACAAATGTCAGGAAAACATGCATGTTTTCCCTTACTTTTTTCTGCAGATTTTTTGAAAAATATACCAATTCGTTCACAACAATCTGCTTTTTTTCAAGATATCTTATTCTCTTATTTATTGTTTTAACATATTTATTTTTATCAGTAATATGGTCTAATCTGTCAGCCAGCCATTTATCCTCAATTACATATCTTATCCAGTTTGAGATGTCATTCTTGTTTTTATTGACATGATACTTAAATCCTTCTTCATCCAGGTTTTCAAGCTCTTTTGCTATCTCATATATATTTCTGGCAATGAAACTGTCAGAAAACCAGAAAGACCATTCAGACCTGACGTCTGAAAGGACCTTATCAGGATTCACTCCCATATAACACCTCTTTTTTATAAATAATTTTATAATGCAATTATATTATTTAAATTTATCCAAAAAATCAAAAAGATTTATTAATAAAGAGTGTATATTAAGTTTAAATAATATTCATATTTGATTATATCAGGGTTATTATCCACAAAAGGGGTGATTTATAATGAGTATGAAAAAACAATTAGCCACAATAAAGAACAACTGGCTGATAATAGTATTATTTTTTATCCTGATTCTGGTTTTAAATACAGGAAATATGGGTAATTTATCATCTTCTTTAAGTTCTGTTTCAAAAGGAATAGGAGGAGCAAGATATGATTCAGATATGGCTTATACAGAATCCTCAGCGCCTTACATATCTAATCAAGATTTTGCACCTGAGGAAGAAGAAAGAAAGATTACCAAGACAGCAAACATAAGAACTGAGATAGAAAGGGGAAAATTCCAGACAGCTGAGCAAACCCTTAAAAATATAGTTTCATCTTCTGACTCATTTATACTTAATGAGAATGTCAATAAATACGGAACAGGAAGAGGCGAATATCTGCAGGGAAGCTATTATATAAAGGTTGAAACAACCAAATATGACTCAGTAATCTCACAGTTAAAAAACATAGGTGAAATAACCTATTTCAGTGAGAATGCACAGGATATTACAGGTCAATATACAAATACAGAGATAAACCTTGATCTTGAAAAGGCAAGGCTTGAAAGATATGTGGAGATGTATGAAGAAGCAAAGGATATTGATGATAAAATAACCCTGAATGACAGGATATTCAGCCAGGAAAGAACAATCAAATACCTTGAGGATTATCTGGAGAATATGGACAAAAGAATAGAATATAGTACTGTTTATTTTACAATGACAGAAGAAAGGTCAGAATATGCCAACATTGCAATGGTAAAAGTCTCTGAACTTGTGAATGATTTTGTAAGTAGTATAAACAGTTTATTAATATTTATATTTAAGATTATTCCATGGGCAGTGATTATCTTAATAGCAGTATTTGTATGGAAGAAAAAGAAAAAATAAAAAGAGGTGATGTATCGTGGCAGACAAAACTGTATTGGACTGGATTGCCATAGTTTTGGTAATCATTGGGGGCATTAACTGGGGATTAGTAGGTTTAAATTTTAACCTGGTGAATGTAATTCTCGGAGCAGTTCCCGTCCTGGAAAAAATTGTGTATATTCTTGTAGGTATTTCTGCATTATACATGATTTATTATATAAAGAAAGAATAAACTTTTTTGATTTAATTCAGAAACCCTTTTTGGGTTTCTGTAACCTTTTTTTATTTTTTTAGATTAATTAAATATTAAGATAAACTATAAAATAATTGAGAACTGCTGCAAAGCTCACCCATAATATATAAGGTATTAAAAGATAAGCTGCTGTTTTTGATATTCTGTAAAAGAAAATTATCGACAGAAGTATTACTGCCCATAAGAATATTATTTCTATAAAAGCATATAAAGGTAATTTTAAACCAAAGAACAATATTGACCACAAGGCATTAAGGGCTAACTGAATACTGAATATTAATAATGCTGTTTTTGATTGCCTTGTTTTTATTCCCTTCTCCCAAATAATATAAAGGGAAATTCCCATCAAAAAGAATAAGGTTATCCACACAGGAGAAAAAATCCAGTTTGGAGGATTAAATACTGGCTTTGTTAAGCCAAGGTACCATGTATTTACTGAAGAAACTGTAAAGAACGAACCAATTATTCCAACTGCCTGACATATCAAAATTGATGCAGCAAGCTTCCAGTAGTTTATTTTAATCATTATCAACTCTTGGGGCAAGAATAAAAGCTAAAGATACCTTATCAACAACATTATACTCTAATTTCAAAGGATAATCACTGCTGAATTTAAGTGTTGTCTGCTCGCTTAGTTTAGAGCCCTGAATCATCTTCTTAAGGTATTCTATGGAATACTTGGATTTTGAGTTCTCATCACATATAATATTTACATTATCTCCCTGACTTATCTCAACTTCTGCCTTGTTCAGGTCTCCTGAAGAGGTGACCATCAGCTTGTTTTTTGAGGACTCAAGCTTTACAGACTCCCCCACTATGCCTACATCCCCTACTGCATTATCCATTATGGACGAAGGCAGGGTAACTGTTGTTTTAAACTGAAGGTCAGGAGCCTTTTTTTCCTCCTCATCCAAATCAATTAAATGTAATATAAATGTTCTTGTGCTTTTCCCGTTTATGACAACCTTTAATTTGTTATCAGTCAATTCAAATGTTATAGTCTCATTTGCACCTGCCCTTTTGAGGACCTGCTTCAGGTTATTTAAATTTATACCAAACTCAACTTTGCCTTTTTTGTCAATATCATATTTTGAAAAAGCACTGCTTAAGAGCTTAAATATGACCATAGCCACATTAGCAGGGTCCATAGCCCTTAATTCCATACCGTTTTTATCAACCTCAAACTTTGCTTCAGTAACCAAATCAGATATTATACTGACTGGTGTTTTAATGAATTCAGAATCCTCTAAAGTTAATTTCATTTTTATACCCCCTATCGATTTTGATTAATAATAAGACAATTATACAACTTATAACTACATTAAAATAAAAAAACAGATTTATTAATAAATGTTTTGATTTTACGAAGTAAAATAAAAGCTACGAACGAACGCAGTGAGTGACTATGTTTTGATTTTGTTTTT
>CAZQLC010000044.1:0-7413 GCA_964594025.1 uncultured Methanosarcinales archaeon | reverse complement strand
CTGGTCGCCAGGAGCGGGGATCTTGCTAGTTCGGACGATGATGGTCGGGTAAATTTTGCCCCGCAGGGGCGCACGCTGAAAAATTAAATATTTTTTAATCATTTTTCATAAATTTCTTAATAAAAAGTGCTTAAATTATAAATTTATACCGAAAAAGATTAAAATAGATTTTTTCTAACTAAATTGTCCTAGCACATTGTTTGGAGGGTTTCTCTGCCTAGGGAAAACCAATGAATGATAATATCTGGGCTACACGCTTATCTATAATACAGATTTGCTGTTAATAAAATACAATGGCGATAATTAGTAACGCTAAAAGATGTGTGGGAAACTCTTTTGTGAACATTAAAGCCATGGTGGATAAATAACTATAGATAAACTAACTTGTGTGCTGTATCGTAACAGGAATCTTAACCTGAACGCCAGGAACAGGAATCTTGCTAATTCGAACGATAATGGTCGAATAGTCCAGAAGTGCTAGGGCATAATTTAAAATGAAAACCTATAACAATCTTTATCCTAAAATTTGTTCTTACAAAAATCTTGAATTAGCGTTCAGGAAAGCTTCAAAAGGAAAGAGCAAAAAATTTTATGTCGTTAGATTTAAGAAAGACCTCAAACAAAATCTCTTAAAGCTTCAGAAAAAATTATTATGTAAAACTTATCATCCTGCACATTTAAAAAAGTTCATAATTAGGGACCCCAAAACAAGAAAGATATCAAAATCTCATTTCCGCGATAGAATTGTGCATCATGCATTGTGCAATATTATTGAGCCTATCTTTGACAAATCTTTTATTTATGACTCATATGCTAACAGAAAAGGCAAAGGAACTCTAAAAGCCATAGAAAGATTTGATTATTTCAAAAGAAAAGCCAGTAAAAATAATACTATTTTATGTTATATACTTAAAGAAGATATTAAAAAATATTTTGAATCAATTAATCATGAAATTTTATTAGAAATAATAAATAAAAAGATTAAGGATAAGAAAATCCTTTGGCTTATAAAGAAGATAGTTAATAACTACAAAGGAAATATGGAAAATAAAGGAATGCCTTTAGGCAATTTAACTTCCCAGTTCTTTGCAAATGTTTATTTAAACCAATTAGACCAATTTGTAAAGCATAAACTTAAAGTAAAATATTACATTCGCTATGTAGATGATTTTGTTATTCTGCACCCCGACAAAGAAAGATTGAAAAAACATAAAGAAGATATTAATAATTTCTTAAAACAGAAATTAAAGATAGAGATTCATCCAGATAAATCCAGAATAATTCCAATTGGAAGAAGATTAACTTTTCTTGGCTTTAGGATATTTTATTATCATAAGCTTCTAAAAAAATCGAATATAAAAAAGATGAAAAATAAATTCAATACATTAAAAAGAGAATATGATGAAAATAATATAGATTATGATGTAATATATGATTATATAGAAGGATGGCTGGCTTATGCTAAGAACGCAAATACATACAAATTAAGAAAAAATCTGGCAGAAAAAATTGAGATGAGTTTCCCTAATGAGATATCTACGAAAGAAATCAACAGAATAGCTAGGGAATTATAAACTTATTCTATCATTTATATTAAGACTTTATAAAATCAAAAAGTATATAAATAAATGTATAATAAGTTATACAAATGTATAATAATTTATACAATGAGGAAAAAGTACTGAAGGTTTTATTTGAAGAGCCTAATAAAGAGTTTCATATAAGATTATTGGCCAGATTAACAGGATTGCATCCAAATACAATAATAAATATTACTGATAGGCTTTCTGAAAATAAGTTAATCACAAAAAACAAGAATAAAGACAATGGTTTGGTTATAGTAAAAGCAAATACTAAAAATCCTTTATATAAACTAAAAAAACAATTCTATAATATTCGAAAGATTTACGAAAGTAAGGTGATAGAATATTTAAATGATAAACTTAACTATCCTACTATAATATTATTTGGCTCATATGTAAAAGCAGAAAACCATAAAAACAGCGATATTGACTTATTTGTAATATGCACAGAAAAGAAAGAGATTAAACTTGAAAAATATGAATCAATATTAAATGCAGGGATACAGTTATTCCTGCATACAGAAGAAGAATTTAAAGAACTGAAAAAGAAAAGCCCTGAGCTTATAAATAATGTTTTAAACGGCTATAAATTAGCCGGCTATTTGGAGGTTTTTAGTGAACTTCAGAAGTTTCATCAAAGAGGGAAAAGTAATAGAAGGGGAAAAAGACAAACAAAAAGCAAAAGCATTAGTTAAAATGTCTCAGAATAGTTTGCAAAGTTTAAATAAAATAAATATCGATGAGAAAAATTCATCTATTATTTTTTCAATGCTCTATGAATCATTAAGACAAATTCTTGAAGCCATAGGGTTGATGGAAGGCTATAAAGTTTATTCTCATGAAGCATTTACTTATTATTTAAATAATAAAAAAGAATATAAAATAGCAAACTTATTTGATAAATACAGGAAAATGAGAAATGGAGTGAATTATTATGGAAAAACAATTTCCAGGAAAATCACACTCAAAGCCAGAAAAGAAATTAAAATATTATGTGAATTACTAAAGTATAAATACCTGAATTTTAAATAAACCTAAAAAGAAAATAATTATTTCTTAGTTTTATCAAATTTTTCTTTGGCTTTTCTTTCTTTCCAGTAAACCTGGTGAGAAGCCCTTTTCTCAAACAAGGCTATTGCTGTATGTATTATATCTGACTGGAAATTTTTCAAGTCTTCTTCTTTAAAAATAATTTCTGCATCTTTTATGCATTCCTTCATTAATTTTATATTCTCTTCTCTGCATTTCTTTTCCTCTTTTTTCTCTTCTTCTTCAGTTAAGAAAACTTCCTCCCATCTCGGGTAATTGCTTCCTTCAACCTCTTTAGGAAATGTTTTGCTGAATGGCATTTTAATAATAGAAATAGATAATGGTTTAAAAAGATTATGCTGGGATTTATGAAATATTTACAGATTTTATATTGAATTGTTTATAACTCGAATTTATCCTCTTCTTTCTGGTATGCACTCGGCGCCTGGCCTCCGTGCCATGTGAACCTTGGCCTTACCTGTATTGGGTACATCTTTTCATTGGTGTCATCAAAAATAATAGCAGCACCTTTTGTTCTGGGTAAATTGTCCAGTTCATCAGTAAGCCCCTTTCTTAAATAAGTCTGCATAAGAGAACCTAAAGCATCAACATCAACCTTTGCTGTAATCCTGTGTGATATCACTGTGTCTGACTGGGTCATCACATCTGTGTGTATTTTTCCCGGCTGCTGTGAAGCCAGTATAAGGCTTATGCCTGGCTGCCTTCCTTCCCTTAATACTGTAATCAGAGGCTCAGTCGCAAGTGTTTTTCCCTCATTAGGCAGGAATTCATGGGCTTCATCAAGAACCAGCCATACCATCGGGAACTTCTGCTCCTGTTTTGTCTCCTCCCTGAAATAATTAACAGCCTGGTAAACATGGTCAAACTCTTCGTTTTTCCTTGCAATCATCCTTTCTATAAACAGCTTTTCGCTTATTATGCCTGCAACCATGTTCTTTATGTTCCATGAATTGGGAACAGTGGCATAACAGCTCATATCAACTATTGTAACCTGGCCCCCCTTTACAAGGTCCTTTAAAGGAGTTCCCTCTTTCTCAAAAACTCCCCATGACTCTGTATTTATGAATAAGTTTTTTGCAGCATTCTTTTCATCCCTGCCTGTTTCATTATCATCATCAATCTCTTTTATTATGTCTTTTATGCTGAACTCTTTATTTTTTTCTTTCATCCTGTGTATTGTTTTTCCTATTAAAACACCAACCGGCTCGGTTGTTTTTACGTCAAAGGTCATGCACCAGTCAGATATATCCAGTTCTGATGGCCTTATTGAAAAAGAGGCGTCTGTAGGTATGCCTTTTTTCCTGAATTCATCATAATATCCTGCAGGAGTGAATATCTTGACATCCAGTGCTTCTGCTTTTAGCTTCCATTCTCTCAACAATTCCTTGTCTTTTTTATTAGGGTATTTCATCGTCCAGTAAACTCCCATGGTGTCAAGGAAAACAACAGATACATTCTGTTTTATCTCATCCGGTAAATTACTCATCCCCTCTGCAATAACTCCCATTGTATATGATTTACCTGAACCCCTTTTGCCGCAGACAAAAATAACATGGCTCCTTATAACATCAAGAAGAACTTCATTGCTTAAAGAGACATTCTGATGCATTTGGATATAGTGTTTTCCCAGAAAAACAGTGCCTTTTGTCCCGAATTCCCCAAGGTCTTTTTTGTTCCTTCCGATTACAATGGGATCCATGAATATTTTTATTGGTTTATTATTTAAATATTTATTGGATTTGTTTTTTATTTACAGATGTTTTCACCAAAGCTCCACTAACCAAAAGATTTATAAACAAGTTGTTTTAAAATTGTAGTGTAAAGGAGTTTTATACTTCTTTATAATTATAGGAGGAAAAAATGAAAGGAACTATAAAATGGTTTAATCCCAGAAAAGGTTTCGGCTTCATAAAAGGAGAAGATGATAAAGAGTATTTTGTGCATGTTTCACAAGTGCCTCAGGATGCTTCTTTAAACGAAGATGACGAAGTTGAATTTGAAACCGAGGAAACTGATAAAGGATTGCAAGCCCAGAAAGTAAAAAAAATTGAGTAATAGCTTTTCTTTTTTTATAAACTCAAGTTTATAAATAGAAATTCTGTGTATGTTTATATGGCTTATTTAGCTGGGGCTATAATATTAATAGGCTTATAAAATATATACATTATATTTGAGACATTAATAGTTTAGAAACCAAACAATATTGATATTATAAAAACCAGTCAGCCAAACATACAGTGGTTCTCTTCTTCCTCTTCTTTTATCTTTTTTATTGCTTTAAGAATATATTCTTCTGTGATTTTGATCCTGTTGTTCCTTATTGCAAAATAACCTGCTTCAGTGCATACTGCTTTTATCTCAGCCCCTGAGAAGTTTTCCATTTCCTTGTAAATTTTTTCCTTGTTTATTTTGCAAAGGTTCATCTTTCTTGTATGTATCCTGAATATCTCATTTATCCCGTTTATATCAGGGAGAGGGACTTCTATCAGCCTGTCTAATCTTCCGGGCCTTAAAACTGCAGGGTCAAGTATATCGCCCCTGTTAGTGCATCCTATGACCTTTACATTTCCCAATGGCTTGAAGCCGTCAAGTTCAGCCAAAAACTGCATGAATGTCCTCTGGACTTCTCTTTCTCCTGATGTTCCTGTTTCTGTCCTTATAGATGCTATTGCATCAAGCTCATCTATGAATATGATTGAGGGAGCTTCTTTTTTTGCAAGCTCAAATATGTTTTTTACCAGTTTTGCCCCTTCCCCTATGAATTTCTGTACCAGTTCTGAGCCCACAATCTCGATAAAAGTGCTGTTTGTGCTGTTTGCCACAGCTTTAGCCAGAAGGGTTTTTCCTGTTCCTGGGGCACCATATAAAAGCAGCCCTTTTGGTGGGGTTATTCCAACTTTCCTGAAACTTTCAGGCTTTAATAAAGGCAGCTCAATGACTTCTTTTATCTCATTAATCTGTTCATCCAGGCCCCCTATATCTTTCCATGTAATGTTTGGTTTTTCAATAATCACAAATTTTTCAACATCCAGGTCATCAGGAGCATTTATCCTTTCAACAATATTAAGGTTTTTCTGCTCCAGAAGAACATTTTCCCCCATTCTCAGCTCTTTTATTTTTTCTGAAATATTAACATAAAACCTGTTCCCGTTAGGTATTCTTATAACAGCTTTTTGACCATAAACCCTAAGAACCTCACCAACCATCAAAGCTGGTTTTTTTAATCTTTCCAATTCATCTTTCAGGTAAGAAACAGTCTGTTTCAGGCTGTTGTTTTCTGTTTCCTTTTCCTCATAATATTCGGTTTTAAAATAAGAAGAAGTTACTTTATCAAGCTTTTCCTCTGCCCCCATTTTAAAATTAGGAATATATGTATGTTTATAAATTTAATGTTATTTGGTATTAAAATTCACTAGTTAATATTTACCAATAAATTCTCTTGAATTTTTCCATAATTCTGGTTTTAATAACTGATATTTCTCGCAGGCTTTTCTCCAATCTGTTTTGCCCTTTACATTGAATTCCTGCATTTTATCCTGCAATAAATCAAGAAAATTTAACATTTTATCTCTATTGCGGAAATAAAATACGACGACATCCTCATTAAACTTTCCTTTATAATCAAACCTGAAAGAATCCGTCATCTCAAAAAAATTCTTTAAATTTTCTGATAAGTAATTTCCCTCCCAGAATATTAATGATTTATAACAATTATCACATAATGGAGGTAATTTATTATTCTTCATATAAAATTTTATATCTTTTGTTCTAAGCCCCGGGCATTCAAATTTTTTATTTCCAAAATAGAACCATCCAAAATTTTTTATGGATTTTTCAATTATGTCTTTAAGATTATTTTCTTGTGGTTCTTTAACTCCCCTCATTTTTATATAAATTAGATTAGCTTATTAAAAAAGGCGGTAAACGGGAATCGGACCCGCTTCTGAAGATCCACAGTCTCCTATTCTAACCATTGAACTACTACCGCCATCATATATTGAAAAGAAACCTATAATTGTTTAAAAAGGTTTTTGTTAAAACCAATGGAAATATTTTAATATGATAAAAAACAGTTTGATACAATGTTTATAAAATCCTTTGATGGGACCAAGGTTTATTACAAAATATGGAGACAGTCTAAGCCATTTTTGGTTTTTTTGCATGGCTGGGCAGGCAACTGGAAGAACTGGAAAAAAGAAATAGATTTTTTCAGGAAGAAAGGTTTCTCTGTTCTGGCTCTGGATTTAAGAGGACATGGTAAATCAGATAAACCCGAGGAGAAAGAAAAATACGGTTTTGAAAGTTTTGCCAAGGATTTAAATGAAATAGTAAAAAAGGAAAATATAAATGACTTTGTCCTTATAGGCCACAGCATGGGTGGAATGATAGCTCTGGTTTATTATAAGATGTTTACTGAAAAAGTTAAAAGTTTAATTTTATGTGACACGACTTACAGAAGTGTCTTGGAGAAAAAAAGAATAAGGGTTCTCTGGCCTTTTGTCAAACATGTTCTGGATTTTATTTTAAACCATGATTTTATTAGCAGAAAACATTTTTCCCATATGGATGATTTGGATTTAAAAAATTATGAGAATAAATCAGATTATTATTTGTTTTACAGGGGTTTGCAAAGCACTCCCTTAAAATCAGTTTTTGCCTGTCTTGAGAATATGGTGGATTACGATGTTAAGGATATTTTAGAGAAAATCAATATTCCTGTATTAATAATTGAAGGAAAAAATGACACCCTATTGCCTGAATTGTATTCAAAAGAAATGTA
>CAZQLC010000043.1:2634-7539 GCA_964594025.1 uncultured Methanosarcinales archaeon | reverse complement strand
CTTTAAATTCTGCGTGATTAATATATTTCTCATTATTTTTATATTCAGAAGCATCTCTGGGTTCATAAAAAACCAAATAAACTAATAAATGGTCATTTTTTATTTCTATCATATTTCTATGATTTTTAAAATCCCAGATTAAATGTGGATTTTTGCTTGAAGGTTTAAAATCAGGAAATGGGTTATGTTCATTATCAATAAGTTTAATCTCATTTGAACCATCTGAATCAAGGTCATAAGAAGATTTAAAATTATATTTTTCTTCTAAACCATAAATAAATTTCTCAAGTCGGGATTTTGTTTCTGGATTATCTATAATATTCATTTCAAGAGCAAGCTCAACTTCCATTTGACTAAATGACTTAACATCTTCGCATACTTTAACATAAGCAGGAATTTGCTTAAATAAGAAAGAACTATAAACTATTTTAAATTCCTCTGAACTACTCTCTATCTTTTTCCAAAACTCTCCAGGCCCCATTATTCTAAAAAATAAACAAAAATATATATAAACCTATCGGTTTTATCTTATCTCATCAATAATCATCTCTTTTTCTCCATTATATTCATCCACTGTACCAATAATCTCCACAAACATGTTCTCTTTTAAGCTGATATTATCAAACACCACTCCTTTTATAGTACATTCCTGTGATATTTCAATAAAGGTTGTTTCTCCAATATGGGTAATCCTGGTAATTCTACCCTGAATTCTTATTTTTTCATCCATGTGTTCATCACTGATTTCATTTATATTGACTAATTCTATATCAGAAAACTCTAAAATCAAAAACAGGATAATTATCCCTGTTAAAGAACTTAACAATGCTATTTTTAACAAAGTTTTATCTTCCATAATATTATTATTTATATGGGATTAATAAAATTTAAAGATGAAAAAACGGAAGATTTTCAAAACATATATAAAATTGCATATTTTTCATATCTAAAATGGTAATATGTCTGGGAATAGAAAGCACTGCACATACATTCGGTGTAGGCATTGTAAAAGATGGTAATGTAATAGCCAATGCTATGGATTCCTATAAGACAAAAAAGGGAGGAATGATTCCTTTTAAGGTTGCTGACCATCATGTTGATGTATGTGATAGAGTTGTGAAAAAAGCATTAAAAAAAGCAAATATTAAACTAAAAGACATTGATATTATCGCTTTTTCACAGGGTCCTGGCATGGGGCATTCTTTAAGGGTAGGGGCACAAACAGCAAGAACCTTAAGCCTTATACTAAAAAAACCTATTGTTCCTGTAAATCACTGTATTGCCCATTTGGAGATTGGTTCTTTAGAAAAGGCAAAAGACCCTGTTTTATTATATGCTTCAGGGGCAAACACACAAATAATAGCTTATGAAGCAGGAAAATACAGAATATTCGGAGAAACCCTTGATATGGGAGTTGGTAATTTTCTGGATTCTTTTGCAAGAGATTTAAAAATAGGCTTTCCCGGCGGTCCCGTTATAGAAAAACTGGCAGGGAAAAGCAAAAAATACATAGAGCTGCCTTATTCTGTTAAAGGAATGGATGTTTCATTTTCCGGCTTATACACAAATTTAAAACACAAAATAAAACAATACAAAAAAGAAGACCTTTGTTATTCTGCACAGGAAACCATTTTTTCAATGTTAGTGGAGGTATCTGAAAGAGCCATGGCTCATCTTGGGAAAAAAGAACTATTACTCGGAGGAGGAGTAGCATGCAATTCAAGACTGCAGGAAATGTGCAGGATAATGTGCAAAGAAAGAAATGCAAAATGCTTTATACCAAAAAAAGAATTCTTAATAGACAACGGAGCTATGATAGCATATCTTGGATGGAAAATGTTCATGGCCAATCCAAAGAAAAATACTGTTTCCATAAAGGATTCTGTGATAAAGCCTTATGAAAGAACTGATGATGTTATTGTTAACTGGAAATAATGTTCTTATAAATGTTCATATATTTTATTCTTTAAAAATTCTGCTTTCTCTCTGAACAATATATCAGAAGGGTATATCTCTATTATTTTATCATTATAATATATCTCCATCCAAGAACAATACTCAAAAAGAAGATAGGTTCCAATTTTAATTAGATTTTTATTATTAATTTTTTTATCGGTTTTATTAATCTTCGAAGTTAATTTCCATTCAACAGGAATACTTTGTTTTATAATCTGCTCTATTTTTGAAATATGCAAAGAATTTCCGCCAAGCTCTATAATCTCAGATTTTAATTCAGCCATAATTTTTATTATTCAAAAAAACTATTTAAACTTTGTTATTAAACAAAAACTATTTATATACTAAATTTAATATTTTTATTAAAGGTGAGTTAAAATACTTGATTCAACAATTACCCAAATTGCAATAGGCTTGATTTCTTTAATAGTTCTGGTAATCAGTGCAAGGCTGGTTGTTAAAAAACTGATTTTATTGGCCAATTATTACAATGTCTCAAACACATTTATAGGGTTGACAGTATTATCTGTGGGAACAAGCATCCCCGAGATAAGCTCCCATCTGATTGCATCTTTTGGGATTATAACCAACAAAATGGATTACAAAATTGCCTCAAGCACAGTTCTTGGCGCAAATATAGGCTCGGATGTCATCCAGCAGACTTTTATTCTCGGATTGGTTATATTGATCTGCGGAGGTTTAACATTCAGCAAACATTTCCTGAAAAAGGATTTTGCCCTTATGATAGGGACAACATTACTGACTTTACTTCTTGGGTTGGATGGCACTATCTCAAGGCTGGACGGCCTTTTACTTTTTACAGTATTTGCCTGGTTTATTTATTCGTTATACAAAAATGAAAGAAAAATCATAGAGAAAAAGGAAAAAATAAGCAAAAAGCTGTGGGTTGAGATATTGACTGCTGCCGGATGGCTGGTTTTGCTTATCATTGCAAGCACTATTGCCCTGAATATTATAGAATCATTTGTCAAAAGCACCAGCTTGAGCGGCTCTATGATTGGTGTTTTCAGCCTGGGAATAGCCTCAGCCCTGCCTGAACTATTTACGGCCCTGGAGGGCTTAAAGCAGAAGGCAAAAGGCATATCGATAGGGACTTTAATAGGGAGCAATATAACAAATCCTTTGGTTGCAATAGGACTTGGGGGTATGCTGTCAACATATTATGTACCAAAACCTCTTGTCCGGTGGGACCTGCCTATGGCAACAATAACAGCAGCATTATTATTGATATGGATAATGAAACATAAGGGAAAAGCAGGCCGGGGAGTTGCTGTTTATCTTATGTTATTGTATCTTGCTTATGTTTTTGTAAGAATAATGTATTTTGGTATTGATTAAAAAAGATAAACTTTTAAATTCTGCATAAATAAAAATAGAAAATGCTAAATAAAAAACAAATAAAAAAACTAATTGAAGAAAAAAACCTTATTGAAAATTATGCAGACCTGGAAAAACAACTGACGCCCAATGGTTTTGACTTTAGTGTTGAAAAAATATTCAATATTAAAGGAAAAGGAAAACTGGATTTCTCAAATTCTGAAAGAGTTATACCTAAAACTGAAGAAATCAAGCCATTGAAAAAGAATAAAGAGGACAAATATGGCTGGTGGTTTCTTGAAAAAGGGGCTTATAAAATAAGAACTAATGAAATCATAAATTTGCCCAATAACCTGACAGCAATTTCATTTCCGAGAAGCTCTTTGCTGAGGATGGGCGTATTCACACAACACGGTGTATGGGATGCCGGCTTTGAAGGGAAAAGCGAGTTTATTCTAATAGTTGAAAACAAAGAAGGGATTGAAATAAAAGAGAATGCAAGAATAAACCAGTTAATATTTATTCCAATAGATGAAAGCGAAGCTTATGACGGCATTTATAAAAATATAAAATAATAAATTTTTTAAATAAATCTATCTTTAAAATAAATGGGGGAAAATGAATAAAATATATACTAAAGAGCAGCTGGAGCATTATTTCAATAGACTGATGAATGAGCTGAAAAGAATTCCAACCCAAAAAGATATAAACAAAGCCTCAAGGGAAAAAACAAGGTTTCCTTCTTTATCAGTTTTTCTGAATAGGTTTGGCTCATGGGAAAAGGCAAAAAAATATTATGGAAAAGATGCATTTAATAAAACAAAATGTAAAAACTGCAATAATGAATTTGTTAAAAAAAAGAAAAGCCAAAGGTTCTGCTCAAAAAAATGCAGGGAAAATAATCAAAAAAAGAAACATAAGCTGACATGGTATAAAGAAAGTAAAATAAAAAATATCCTCGGCACTAAATGCAAGTTATGCAAATTTAATTATATTAAATTATGCAGCATAATACCTAAAAAAACAGGCAAAAGAAAAATATCTGAAAAAGATTTAGTAACTACATATAACCAATATAGAACAGGAAACAACAAAAAGAAAAAAGAAATCAGTAAAAAACTAAAGGAAAATTATGTTCTTCTATGCCCAAACCATTATGAATTATGGAAAAGAAAGATTATAAAAATATAAAAAAAGATTAATGGTGCTGTAACATAAAATTTGACTTATCTGCAATATATCCTTCAGGAAGAGTGATTTCAAAATTGAAGCTGTTGCTGTTATCATAAATGACAGCATAACTCTCTTTCCTGTTTTTAGTTATCATTTTTTTTATTTCAATTCTGTTATATTTAAGGTATTTTTTGAAAGATTTCCTGTCTGTAAATGTCTTTGTTTCTATAATCCTATTTTCTAAATCCTGCTTATTGACTGTGTCTCCTGTAGAACCTTTCACAAGATGAATTTTATAAGGAGTTATTTTATTGTTTAATCCTTCCTTTACGCCATTTATTTTTAAAAGCCCTGAATGGTAACTATCTGTTATTTTTCTATTTAATTTATTATTTATCTCACTTATTTCTGAAAAACCCAACATAATATCACCTTAAA
>CAZQLC010000043.1:0-2534 GCA_964594025.1 uncultured Methanosarcinales archaeon | reverse complement strand
TTTTCTGTTTTTTACTACTATTAAAAGGTAAATTAATTAAAACATATAATAATTATTTCTTCTTAATCTTTTCAAGTATTTTTCTTTTTCCTTTCCAGTCAAGGACTTCCTCTAAGACTTCCTCAATAGTTTCCACAGGGATTATTTTGATTTTTCTTAACCTGTCTTTATCAACCACTATGTCTTTCAGGTTTGACTTTGGGACAATGACTTTTTTTATACCTGCTTCATAAGCAGCCTCTATCTTGCTGCTAACTCCCCCTACAGGCAAAACCTCTCCTCTGACTGATAAAGAGCCTGTCAAGGCATATTCCTGCTTCACAGGTATGTCCTTTAAGGCTGATATTATAGCTGTCGCAACACCTACGCTGGCAGAATCACCCTCAACACCCTCATAGGTCTGTAAAAATTGTATATAAATATCATATTTTTTCTTTATATCCTCACCAAAATATTTCTTTACTATTGCTGAAACATTTTTCACAGCTTCCTTGGCTATTTTTCCCAGTTTTCCTGTGGCAATTATCTCAGATATCTCTCCTCCAGGTGTTACTTCAGCTTCTAAAGGCAGCATTATTCCTGAATAGCTTGTGCCTGAGCCTATTACAGCCAGTCCATTAACCCTTCCAACTTTTTTGCCTTTTGTGACAATGACCTCATACTCCTTTTTTTGTTCTATATATTTATCTGCAATCTGCTTCTCCAGGGTTCTTGCAAGCTGTTTTGCCCTTATAACATGCTCTTTTTTCACTGTTTTTTCATTATTTTCAACAGCCAGATCTCCTGCAGCCCTTATTAAACCTCCAAGTTCTCTGAAATGCAAAGTTAAGCTATTTTTCCTGTTGGCCCTTTTCCTTGCCTCTTCAATAATATAATCAACAGCTTCTTTATTAAAATGGGGTATTTTGCCATCTTTTTTAACTTCCTGTGCAACAAAGACAGCAATCTTATTCCTGTTTTTTATTGTATCCGGGAAAGTTTTATTCATGAATATCTCATAACCATAACCCCTTATCCTTGACCTTAAGGCAGGATGCATGTTTTTTATGGTTTCAACATTGCCTGCAGCAACAAGAACAAAATTGCACGGCACAGGCTCGGTTCTTACCATAGCTCCTGCTGACCTTTCAGACTGGCCCGTGATTGCATATTCCCCTTCCTGGATAGCAGTTAATAATTCCTGCTGCGTAGAAGGTTTTAAGATAGCAACCTCATCTATAAATAAAACACCTTGATGTGCTTTTTGTATCATTCCCGCAATAACCCTTTTATGTGCAGGAGTTCCCAAACCTCCTGATTGGAAAGGGTCATGCAGAACATCCCCTAACAGGGCACCTGCATGGGCGCCTGTGGCATCATAAAAAGGCGCATGATCCTTATTGTAATTATCCACAATTAGTTTAGGGGCATTATCCTGGGTGCCTATCCTCTTTCCTAAGTTCATAAAAAGTATTGCAGCAGCCAGAAATATCATTCCTCCAAGAAAAAACGCAGCAAACATCACATCTGACTTATACCTTTCCCTCACCCACCACGGGATTATCAAAGCTGCTATTGCTAAAATAAACATGATTATATTCTGTGTCTTGAATCCTCCGACATCTGTTGCTTTTGCCTTTGAAACAATCTTCCTGCCTTCTCCCCTGTTAACAGTCCTTATCAAAGGCTGATTCTCATCATCCGGGTTTGAAAAAGAAAGTATATCTTTCAGGTTCTCTTTAGGCAGCAATTCAGCAAGGGCTATTCCTAACATAGATTTTCCTGTTCCGGGCTCACCTATTAACAGAACGTGCCTTCTCTGCTTAGCGGCTTTTTTTATAATCTTAACTGCCTCATCCTGGCCTATGACCTGGTCAACTATTCTATCAGAAGTCTTTATATCTGCAGTAGTCTTAAAATCAAGAAGTCTATCTTCAGGAACATTGTCTATAGAATAAACACTGCCTCTTTTTTTAGTTTTCTTTTTAGTCATTTTACACAATCATATATAATAAAAAAACAGAAAAGAGATTATTTAATAAAGTTTACGGAATTTCCATAAAATTCCTAACTTGTAAAATATTTGGTTTTACTAAGTTACGGAAATATAAAGAATTCCTGTAATTAAGAAATATTGAATTCCTGAGAAAATCAAATTTTATACTATATAACCAACACAAATTTCTTTATTTTTTTGATTATATTCTTGGTTCTCTTGTTTAAAAACATCAATTAAACCCTTAATATTATTCATTGTTTCATTATATTCTTCTGAAGACTGCCCTTTTAATCTTACGACAATATATGTGGGTTTGATAGCCATAAATTTATTTTCCTCAACTTGTCTTGTACTTGGATTTTCAAATGTAGATACTATTTTATCTAAAAAATCATCACATCCTTTCTTCTCCAAAAAAGAAGAAAATTTTCTTCTAAAAATTTCATCTAAATCTATACAACCTTTAATACATTTTAAAAATTCTTCAAATACAAATTTAACTTAAAGAAAACAACATTATTTATAAATCTTTCTATTTTGATACTAATAACGAGTG
>CAZQLC010000042.1:0-7561 GCA_964594025.1 uncultured Methanosarcinales archaeon | reverse complement strand
AATGTATCTGCACTTGGAGTAGCAGTCAAACCAATAATAAAGGAATCAAAATATATTCATTTCATATTAATTGGTATATTGCTTTATAGTATTACTTCTTTATTTGACAGGATTGTTTTAGCACATTATAACCTGACTCCTGAAACATACATAGCAGTTATACATATATTCTTAGCAATAAACTTCTTTATTATGCTTGCTTTTTTCCATGACGGCATAAAAGGAATCAAACACGGCATAAAAAATGCCTGGTTGCCTATATTGATTATATCCGTTCTTGCTGTCAGCTATAGATTTTTTCAGGCTAATGCTGTAAAATTGGCAAGAGTGGGTTTGGTAGTGTCAGTAAAAAAACTCTCTGTTTTGTTTACAGTTATTTTAGGGGGAGAAATATTTCATGAAAAAAACATAGTAAAAAAAACAATCGCTTCTGTAATTATGATATTGGGAATTATATTAATTGCTATATAAAATAAAGAAAAATAAAGAAGGTTTTTTCCTAGCCAAACCATTTCCCAAGGGCTTCCTGCTTCTCTGCATCTTTCCCGAACATGCTTTCCACTCTCCTTTTTAACAGCTCCAGAGACTGCTTTAAATAAACAGGAACATTAAAATTCTCTGCCAGGCTTAGGCTCGGCTCAAGATATTTTACTATGGAGCCTTCTGAGATTGTAAATATAATCCTGCCCCCGCACTCACATTTCCCGTTTAACGGCGGCCTCCTGTACTTCAGGTTGCAGTCAACGCACCTGAACTGCTGCTGGGAAAATTTCCTTAGATTTCCTTTTATATCCCTTAAAAAATGCCTTTCTATAACCAATGCAGCAACATCCCCTGAATCAACAGCCCTTATCTTTTCTGCCAGGTCCATCTGGCTTTTCAGCTTGTCCTCCATTGTAGGCAGTGTCTTGTATGCACTGCATGTCACTCCTGCATTTATGTTTTCAGTATCATGTGTAAACCCATACCCCTCGAACTGCTCTTTTGTCCCCAGGACATCAAATACCTGTTTTATCTTTCCCTTTATTTCATTGGGATGCTTATAGTTTCCTGCAGCCTCATATAATTCAAGGGGGTATTTCCATACAATATCCACATCAAAAGCCATGTCATCTATTTCCTTAGGATTCAGGTTATAAGTCAATACCAGAGGGGCATCCATTGTACTCCCACGGTGGGCAGGAAGGTATTTCTGGGAAAAGTTCAGAAAAGCATCCATCATCATTGTTATTGAAGACTCATCGCCGTCGCAGTCCCTTCTCATTGCTGCATGAAAATTAGGATGCGCCAGAAACCCCTGTGTATTTGAAAATCCTATTATCCTGCCAAGGATGCCTGCTGAGGTATGGGGGGCTAATCCTATAACCAATCTCCCGACAAGGTCTTTTTTTGACTTAAGATTATAATATCTTGGAAGGCCGTAAACCTTTTCAAGAAGATCATCTATAAAATTGCATGTCCTGAAAAATATCTCATCACTCGGCTCTTCAGGATTCTCAACTGAGCAGGGCAGTATGATGTCCTGGCATTTTAGCTCCATAATCTGGTTTTCATTCTCCAAGATTTTTCTGTGTATGTCATAAATATAACCAAGCTCTTTTAGTTTTTCAACAGAGACATGCACTTCTTTCGGCTTAAAATGAGTAAGGGCAATCTCAGAGCAGTCATACCTTATTGTCCCGTCTTTATTTACATTAATCTTATTTTCGGCCCTTAATATTCCTTTTATAAGATGCTCAGGAGTATGGTCTTTATTGCTTGTTCCCCTGACCCCTTTTATAAGGTCAGGATATATCTTTGTTTTTAATTGTTTCAGAAGGCTGTCAAAAATCTCATTTATATTGATACTTTTTCTTTTATATCTGCTGAATTCCTCCCCTTCAGTTTCTTTTTCTGAAATCTCCCCCCTGCTTTTAGTTATTACAAGGGGCTTTGTTTTTTTGCCGCATTTCTCACAAATCCTGAAAACTGTGTTCTTTGAGCAGTTCCCGCAGAAATAAACAGGGAAATCTGAGAATATTTTCCCTTTTTCCATTGCAGTCTGGAAACTTCTTAATTTGCCTCCTTCAGAACCCACAGGAAACAGGACATGGGGCTGTCCCTTCAGCTTTCTCATTTTTGCCTTTTCAGGCCTTCCCATTCTTGCGCCGATAAAGGTGCCTGCCTTGTCCTCAACCTTCACAAGGGAAATCTCATTGACAATGTCAAGGGCTGTTTTCTTATCATCAAAAGAAAGCTCTTTGTTTTTTTCATCATAGTGCCTTATTTTTCTTCTTATTTCTATCAGATGGTCCTTTCTGTTGATTTTATCATCAAGCATATTTAAGGCACTGAAAAAAGCTGTTGCTGTATCTTTGTCAAGCACTATATACTCTGAGCCAGCTAACTTATGAGGAACCCCCAGTAATTCAAGGGCCCTTTTCCCATCACCATTGATTATCACTGCCTTGATTATTATATTATCCTCTGAATAGTCAATCTTCATCCTTTCAAGCATTTTTATTAAAGAATCAAATTCATCAAGAGAGATTGTTTTCCAGTAAAAAGTGTATTTTGGATGCAGCGGAATGGATAGTTTTCTGCCCAGATATACAGAAAGGGAGGCAGAAGGCTTATAATACAGGGGCTTTTCAATAAATCTTTTCAGTCTTTCAATATCTATTTTAAGAAATTCTGCTGCTTTTTTTAAGATTGTTTCGTTTAATTCCCGAGATAGTTCAGCAGGAATATTTTCTTTATTTTCAGAAAACATCTTTAATATGCTTTTCTTCAGATGCAGAGCCCATTCTTCCTCGCAATAGCCGCATGGAATCAAATCATGGGAGCGGTTAAAAAAATCCCCGTAATTTATCAGGACATCACCTAAAAATAATATCTCATCTATCTCTTTTTTGTATTCCTTTGCCTTCTCTTCGTCATTAAGCTGTATGACAGAGCCGTCTTTTAATTTTACTATAGGCCCTTCTATTGTATCACAGGGTGTGAAAATAGCTGCTTTGCCGGGCCTTTCTACTTTCAGCTGCGTACCTGTTGCAATAAAATTATTTGAAACATGCATTGTGCATGGATGGATTGCCTGGCCTGAGTATCCGCTGGCCCTGCTCCTGCCGTATCTTAATCTCAGAGATCCTGCTCTTGAAGGATAGCCCAGGACAGGCCTTCCTGCAACCAGGTCTTTTATATAAGTATAGTTCGGCTTGATTTTATGGTCATGGTTTTGATTGTTTTTTTCTGAAAATGTCTTGCTTTTGGCTTCTTTCTGAATTTTAATAAGCTGCTCGAGAAAATTCCAGTTCTCAAGGTCAAACTCCTTCCCCCATTCATTCAGCCTCTTCCATAATTTAGGGGCTTTTAAAGGTATGCATGAAGAATGTATCAGGCAGTAGCCGTTCCTTAATCTGTTTTCAGGAACTCTGGGAAGGTCCTTGTAATTTGAAACCTCATATTTTTCACTTGGGTCTCCTGTTATTTCAACAGGAATATTCTTCATGAGAAAATCTGTCTCCTCTTTTGAGGGGAAATACTGCAGGTTGGTTATCATGGTGTGATAATCCTCAAGTTCCCTGTGGCATCGCTCAATTTCCATAGGTGTGGGATCATAAGGCAGGTAATTGAATTTTTTTCTTATGTAATCAGCAATGAGTACAGAAACAGAAGCTGCTGTTCCTCCTGCATTCCTTATGGGCCCGCTGTACCTCAAAGAAAAATATTTTCCCTTGCCGTCTAATCTATCCTTGAGCTGAACAGAAACCAGCCCTTCTAACGGGCTGGAGACAACCCCTACTGTAACATAAGCAAACCCTGTTTTTATGCCTATTTCCATTGCTTCTCTTTCATCCTTAAATCTGCAGAATTTCTGCTGTGCAACCTCCTCAGCTATCTTCAACGCAACTCTCCAGTCCAATATCCCATATTTATTCTCAAGCTCAACAATCCTCTTTACTGCCCCTGAGTTTTCCAGCTGCGGGGCCGCTATGGAAATAATCCCAATAACCCTCTCAGCCATGTTTTTAGCTAATTTTACTTCTACATTATCCACTGGGTCAAAAGACCTGGCTCGTGCTTTGCTCGCTATTTTATAGCCATAAAAACAGTTTTTCTTTAAATCCTCGAAATATTTTTTCATGTGTTTTGAAGATTCCATTTTATCTGATTTTATTTAAAAGCCATATTTGCAGGCATTAAGTCAAAACCTCTTTTGTTTTTTCTATTTTTTTCATTTCCTGCAGGACATGGATGTCTCTTGACCTTTCCTCTTCCAGCTTGGATTTTCTCAGGAAATTTATGATTTTTACTTCCCTTGTTTTTAAATTTACTAAAGGGACCCGTGCTGCCTGGGGGACTATGCCCCTCTTTTTCTGGTACTCGCTTATATCCATCCAGCCCGAGGCATTTATCATTGTGGTTGAATGATAATTGGAAACACTGATTCTGTGTATGTGTCCTGTTATGAAAAAATCAGGGATTATTTTTATCAGCAAAGGGTCCTCATCAGGGTCCGGAACATACAGGCTTGAATTATGGGAAGGAGCCAGATGTCTTCTTTCCAGCAGGTATTTCATGACCTTGTCAACCGCCCTGAAGCTTCCTTCTTTTCTTACATCCTCAAGCATATTGGAATAATAAATCAAAGAAGCTCCGTGATAAATTAATACATTGAAGCCAGGAAATTTATCTGTTGACCCTATATTTATTACAGAAGGGTTGCTTACAAAGAAGACATTTTCCAGCTCATAAAGGGCTTCAGCGAAATCCCTGTATATGGGGGGCTGGGGCTCTGCCAGCCTGCCTGCATCATGATTCCCGGGGGAAACTATAATTGAAATATGAGAAGGTATTTGTTTTAGATATTCACTGAAAACAGAATACTGTTTTTTTATGTCTTTTATATCCAGGTCCTCTTCCTGATTAGGATAACCTCCCACACCATCAACAATATCACCTGCAAAAAAGAGGTATTTTATTTTTTTTATAATCTCTTTTTGTTTTTCATCCCCTTTTCTCCCTTTTATCCATTCAATGAAATTCTCCCATTCTTTTTTCAGGAAATATTTGCTTCCGAAATGAGGGTCACCCATGAACAACACATATTCCTCTTCAGGGGATTTTTTATATTCTGAAACAAGGGACACATCCGGGAGATAAATCTCATCTGCGAAAAGGATGTTATCATATACTCCATTTACACCTATGACTTCGTCAAAATTTATATCCTTGGCTCTCTTATACAGCCCGTTTTTGTTCTTATTTATAAGTACTTTTACATAGCCGGTGTTATCCTCCAGTTTCAGCATAATATTGTTATTTCTTGTTACTGATTTTTCATAAACCATTCCTATTGTAGTTACTTTCTGCTTGTTTTTGATAGATAATATCTTATTTATTGAAGTAGTGTCCTGGAACTGCTGCCTTTTCATTATGAGGCCTTTTAAAAAAGTAAATCTTTTATTATAATAATCGACAAAATCCTGAAATGTCCTTTCTTTTGACGGCTTGTTATAAGATGATATTATCTTTACTTTTCTGGACAGGGCTTCATCATACCTGAAAATATCCTCTTTTTTGTTTTCCTGTGCATCTTTACCAGGAATATCCTTTTCTGTATCAGCATCGTATGATTCTTTTTTTTCTGTTTTTCCTGATTCAGGATCTTTAAAATACTCTATGAACCTGTCGTAGATTTTTGTATTATTATTCTTTTGTTTTAGAAATAAAGACTTTTCAAATTCATCCCAGTTTATGTTGCCTTTGTTTTTTACAATAAACTCTATATTATCCACTAAATCCCCATTCAGGACCAAAATCCCATTATCAAGGTCAGAAATATATTTATCCCTGATTTCATTAAAAAGAGCAGGGTCATCTATTAATTTATTTTTCAGGGCATCATCTAATAAAAAAGAATGTTTCAGAAAAAAATCAATAATCTCCCTTTCTTCATTCATTTTATTATATTCATCCCCCTTACTATGCACCATACTGATAAATCATAAACCTTATAATAAATTAAAGTCCTAAATCCTCTTTTAATATATTTTTTATTTTAGGTATTATTGAATTGGGTATAGAAACTGTGATTTCTCTTGTTCTTCCGTAATGCCCTTTGTTTATTACACTGGCATTTATCAGGCCAAACATATCCAGTTCACTTATTATATCTGAAACCCTTCTCTGTGTCAGGGGCCTTAAATTAAGGTTAGAACATAACTCTTTATATATAGAATAAAGGTCTCCTGTGGATATGGAAAACTTCTTATTTTTATTGGTTTCATTATTTAATAATATGCTGTATAAAACTGCCTGGAACTGGTTGGGCTGTGTTATTATTATATCTATCATCTTATCCCTTTCTATCTTTTTCTCTGCCTCATCAAGTTCAGTTATTGTCACTTTTTCCTTATTTTTTCTTTCAGCTATCTCGCCAGCCACTCTTAGTAATTCCAAAGCTCTCCTTGCGTCCCCATGCTCTCTTGCTGCATAAGCTGCACATTTTGAGACAACACCCTCATCTAAAACCCCTTTCCTGAAAGACAATTTTGCCCTTCCATTTAATATGTTCTGTATCTGCAGGGCATTATAAGGAGGGAAAACAATTTCTTCTTCACTCAGTGAGCTCTTTACCCTTGGGTCCAGATTATCAGCAAACATAAGATTATTGCTTATTCCTATTAAAGTCAGCTGGGAATTTTTCAGGTCAGAATTAATCCTTGTTAAATTATATATAAACTCATCACCTGTTTTTTTTATCAGCTGATCTACCTCATCCAGAACTAATAATATATTTTGTTTTTTCTCATCCAATGCACTGAAAAATTTATTATAAACCTCATCAGTGGGCAGTCCTGTCGGGGGGACTGCTTTCCCGAAAAACCTTACAAGTTCGGCAACTAATCTATATTCAGTGTCTGCAACTTTTTTTAATTTGCAGTTGATATATATTGATTTTAAAGGGATATTTTTGTTTTTTGCAATATCATTAATATTATTCAGAAGATATTTGACAGAAAGTGTCTTTCCTGTCCCTGTTTTTCCATAAATAAATAAATTAGAAGGTTTTTCATTCCTTAACACAGGCGCTATAATCTGGGCAATTTTATTTATCTGCTCATCTCTGTGTATTATCTCTTTTGGTATAAAAACACTCTGGAGTGTTTTTTTATCTTTAAATAATGATTTTTTATTGATAAAATCCTCAAAAAATGTCTTTATATTTTCTTTCATTAAATATGAAAAAGAAATGAAGGTTTATAAACATTATTTAATTGTATTATATATTATATAAAGTTAAGTTTGTAATTGTTATATGCCCCACCCTTGTTTCTTATGGAAATTATTTTTCTTAGAAAAAATAAGTGTGTTTTTTAAGTGAGAAATATTTTTATTTATTTTATTTTATGATTTAAAATAGTTTAATTGATTTTATTTAATTTTATGATTTAAAATATTTTGATTAATTTATTTTTGTTTTTATTTTTTATTTTATTTTATTTTTTTATATTTATTTATTTTTTTAAAAAATAAATAAATTTTAGATTATTATTAATTATTATTTTAAAATAAA
>CAZQLC010000041.1:6785-7918 GCA_964594025.1 uncultured Methanosarcinales archaeon | reverse complement strand
GTCTTTTATTGTCCAACCGCTCATCTCAACAGAATAGGAACATTTGTTCCCAAAAGTCACATATTCATCATTCAAATTATAATTATCATTTCCAGCCGCATTGAAATGGAAATTAGTTATATAAATACATTCCTCCTGAATATAATTTACTTCCTCGGATTTCCATAAACAACCTCCATTTTGTTTTGCTTGATCTTCTGCCTCTTCAAAATCTGAGGAATATTTTTTATTCAATCCATATTCGTATTTATGAGCAAGTCCGAGATATATCATCCCATAATTGACGTGATGTCCATCAGCAAAAACATATCTTAGTAATCTTCCATACTGATCTTTGTCATCCACGTCTTTTTCAAGAGTAACTTCTTTTCCTAAAACTAATTCTTTCAACATATCTTTTGCTTCTGATGAACAACTTTGTTCTAATTCTGGTGCATTTAATCCAATTAATCTCACAGTTTCTCCAGTTGATAATTCTATAGTATCTCCATCAATAACTTTTTTTACTTTATATGTTTGTGATTCTGAATCAATAGTATCCTCTTTATAATCTGGCGGAAGCGTAGGACATTTAAGAACCATTTCTACATTATTAGTTAAATAATTATATTCAGGTTCATACTCACATTCATACATATCATCATACATCATATTTCTCATAGCGTCCCTTCTCATGTCATCATACATCATATCTCTCATAGCGTCCCTTCTCATGTCATCATAAATATCTTCTCTCATCTGATTCCTGTATAATTCTCTTCTCATATCATCTTCTAGTTGTTGTAATTGGTCTTCATACCCATCATCATACATCATCTGGCGAGACATAGAACGACGATAAAAAGAATTACTAATAACATTGGTCATTATAATTAAAAATAAAATTATCCAGAACCAATTCCACCAACTACTTCCTTTCTTATCCATGATTTAAAATAATAAGATTAACATTATAAATATTCTGTTTTAAAAAGCCCGCAATGATTTTTAATTATATCTTTTTTTAAAATTTCTTTTGGATTTAAATTTTGTATTTTTTGAAGAAGATCTTTTATATCCACCAGTATATCCGCCGGTATTTTTTCTTCGATAGCCTTTTTTGAAATTACCAGATCTTCCTGAATAACTCTTTT
>CAZQLC010000041.1:0-6685 GCA_964594025.1 uncultured Methanosarcinales archaeon | reverse complement strand
TTACCAGATCTTCCTGAATAACTCTTTTCACTTGGTTTTTTAATATCCATTTTTAGATATGGTCTTTCTTCTTTCTGAATATCAAATTCCCTGTAAATCATCTTTAATCTGGAAAAGCTTTTATAGTCATTGGAAGACAGAATATTAATTACCAGGCCGTTCTTGCCTGCTCTTGCTGTTCTGCCAATTCTATGTACATAATCTCCTGGTTCTTTAGGTATGTCAAAATTATAGATATGTGTTATTCCTTCTATATGCAATCCCCGGGCAGCAACATCGGTGCAGACCAAAGCCTGAAATTTGCCTTTATGAAACAACTCAATTGTTTTTAATCTTTTAGATTGATTTAAACCGCCATGAATTGAAGCTGATTTAATGCCGTTAGCTTTAAGAACCCTATCAACAACATCAGTTATTCTTCTGGTGTTGCAGAAAACCATAACCAGGTTAGAGGTTTCTTTTTGTAATAAGTGTACCAATAATTCTTTTTTTAATTTTGGGGGAATATCATAATATGTTTGTTTTAGTTTAGATGGATCAACCATTTTTGTAGCATTTACTGTTGTAGGGTCTTTCATGTATTTTTGTGCAATTTTTTTTGTAGGCCCGTATATAGTTGCTGAAAACAGCAATGTTTGTCTGTTATTCGGACATGATTTAATAATTCGCTCAACATCTTCAATAAAACCCATTTCAACCATCCTGTCAGCTTCATCCAATACCATAATTTTTACTTTAGATGTATTGATAGTATGCCTGTTTAGATGATCCAATAGTCTGCCGGGAGTCGCAATAACAACCTCTGTTTGTTTTAAATGTTCAATTTGTGTATTAATAGAAACACCACCATAAACTGCCAAAATTTTAATTGGTTTATTATAAGAAATTTTAATCATTTCATTTTTTACTTGTTCAGCCAGTTCCCTTGTCGGTACTAAAACAATTGCCTGAACTCCTCCATTAGGATTACAATTTTTAATGATTCCTGCACCGAAAGCCAGTGTTTTACCACTTCCTGTAGCAGATTCCCCTATAACATCTTTTCCTTTCAGGATTAAAGGGATGGTCTCTCTTTGAATTTCTGTTGGTTCTGTAAAACCTAACCTGTCAATTGCTTCCATTAGTTGTTCGCTTAAATTAAGATTTTCAAATGTATTCATAATTAATTACCTCACAATATTTATTTATTATAATATGATTTAATAGAAAAAGCGAAAAGTATAATTTGTTACCAGTGCTCTCTCACTCATATTTTTATAATATAATTTCTGTTAAATGTGAGGGTTTATAAATGTTTGGGTTAATATCCTATTTTCTTTTAAGCCTTTCACCGATCTTGTCTTTCTTTTTCTTTTCCAGAAACTTGAAAATATTGGAATGGGGGCTTCCTTCAAGCAATAATATCACAGCCCTTGCTGCTGTCTCAACATCCTCAACAAACCCTATTATTGAGATTGTTTTGCCGTATATGCATATTTTGCAGTTGGTCAGTTCCTCGATTGTTTTCCTTGCCTTACCTTCCTTCCCTATAACCCTGCCTTTCAGCCTTTTCCTGTGGTTTTTCTTTTTTATAAACTCATCCAGTGAGATAATCCTCAGGATATAATCAGGTTTAAGAAGTAATTGTGCTGCCTTCGGATTGAAGCCCCTGCTTATGGCTTTTATTATCTTTCTTGTTATATATAATTTTAAAGGGTCTTCCCCTTTTACTTTAACCTCACCATTTTTAGAGTCTATATTCATCATTGTATCCGTATTTGATTCTATTTCCTTCTTAATTTCCCCTTCCTTGCCTATTAACACAGCAATCCTTGCTTGGGGTATCTTTAAGATATATTCATATTCCATTTTATTGTGAAAATGATTATTATTTTTAAATCTTTATGAACCTTTTATTTTTTTCAGGATATTTTCTTTATTTATTTCAAAAAATCCTTTAAAATAATCAGTTATATTTTTTATGTCTCTTTTCAATAAATGCTCTGCATTATATGCTTCTTTTAATGTTGCCTGTGAAAAATCAATAAATACAGGTTTTTCATTATTGTTAAGGATATTAAATTTAGACAGGTCACCGTGAATAATTCCTGTTTTATATAATTTTTTTATGTTTTCAATTATAGTATTGAAAAACTTTTCAGGATTTTTTGGCTCTTTGTCTTTTAACATAGGTGCAGGCTCTTTATTGCCTATAAATTCCATGACCAGAACATTCTCTTTTACTGCCAGCGGTGTAGGCACTTTAATCACTTCTCTTGCCTTCATCAGGTTTTTGTATTCCCTCTGCGTCCATTTAAATACAATATTTCTTTTGCTTTTTTTGATGTTCATATACCTTGAATCCTGGATAATATATTCATACATCTTGTTGAAATTGCAGTTTTCCAGCCTGTATATTTTCACTATAACTCTTTTGCCTTTTTCAGTCAGTGCTGTGAATATATTGGCTTCCTTTCCCAGGCTTATAGGGCTTTCCAGTCCCTTGATTATGTTTTCAGAAGTTAATTTAAACAAGACCCTTTCTGTAAATGATGAAAAAACATTCTTGTAAACTTTCCATTCTTCTCTTGAAGGATTTATTGCCATTTTCAATAAAGAAAATCTTTGAGTTTAAAAAATTATATATTAACAGGAATTATGTGCAATATTACTCGGAGCCTTTTTAACCGAAAACATTATATACTTTAATCATTAAATAAAACTATAATGGAAATCACAATTTTTTTCGCAAGATTCTGGGGCAGTTTCTTTATTGTTTTTGGCTCTTTGTTCATCATAACAAAACAATTGGGCAGGACTATAGAGATGACTGACGATAAAGCATTCGTTATATCTACTGGTTATATTACATTCTTGATGGGACTAGTCACTGTAATTTTGCATAATGTGTGGGTTGCAAGCTGGGAAGTCGTAATTACTATTTTAGGTTGGTCAACTTTACTTAAGGGTATTTCAAAAATAGGCTTTCCCGAAATGATTCATAAACAAGCTCAAAGATTCAAAAAGAAACAATGGCTTAGTGCCCTCTTCTTAATTCTATTTGGTGCATGGCTGACATATATGAGTTTTATTTAATCAGGTAAAAAAGGCTCCTGTTTCATACTGTACTTATGCTTCGCTTCGGCATTTTTTCTTGCAGAAAAACACCTAACAAGGATTATATTCGATTTTATTCTGCCTTATAATTGCAAGTGTTCTGTTTTTTATTAATTTTTTAGGAAGATTCAGGCAAAAAACTAAAGCAGACCTTATTGGAATAATATACTTTTACTCCCATTAACAAAAAGTATTTATATTACTCTTTTAATTATTTATAATAGTTAAATCAAAAAGAGGTTTTTAATGTATCCTACTACAGGCTCAAGGACATTCGGTGCTTTCAGGGGGGTTTTTATCCCTACATTTCTTAGTATAATTGGTGTGATTCTTTTCTTAAGGCTTGGTTATATAGTCGGGTCTATAGGGATAATGGGTACCATTGCTATTTTATTATTGGCTGTTTCCATAACATTTGCCACAGGCTTATCTTTAAGCTCTATTACAACCAATATAAAAATGGGCGGCGGAGGGGCTTTCTCTATACTTTCAACAACATTAGGTATAGAAATAGGGGGCAGTGTGGGGATTCCATTGTTCTTGGCGCAGGTTTTTTCAGTAGGCATTTATTTATTTGGTTTTATTGAGGCATGGCACCTTATTTTTCCTTTACATCCAAGGATATATATTTTATTAGCACTTTTTCTTGTTTTGTTCCTTACAACATTTATAAGCACATCATTTGCCATAAGGGCCCAGTTCCTGGTTTTTGTTTTAGTGATTGTTTCACTTGTTTCAGTTCTTTCAGGCGGAAGCTGGTGGAGCCATAGTGCCATAGTGCCATTTTTCAATATTCCGGCTATGAAAACAAACTTCTGGCCTTTGTTTGCCCTGTTTTTTCCTGCAGCCACAGGTTTAATGGCAGGAATAGGGCTTTCAGGAGAATTAACTGACCCCAAAAAACAAATACCTAAAGGAGTATTGTCTGCTCTCGCTATAACTACATTAATATATTTAACAATCATATTATGGTTCGGACAGGTGGCAAATCCTTCTGAGTTAGTAAGTAATAACCTCTCAATATTATTTTTTTCAGCTTTTCCTTCTTTGGTTTTATTTGGTATTTTAGCAGCCACTTTTTCAAGTGCCCTGACAACATGGATTGCCTCAACCAGGGTATTGCAGGCACTTGCTGAGAACAGGATAATTCCTTCCAAGATACTGGCAAGGAAAACAGAAAGTGGTGAGCCAAGAAATGCTGTTTTCTTTTCATCAATTATAATACTGCCCATACTGCTTGTAGGTTCCATTAATACAGTTGCTCCTGTTATAACAATGTTTTTCCTGATTACTTATATCATAATTAACCTGGTTGTTTTTATAGAGCAGTCTTTAAACCTGCCAAGCTACAGGCCTACATTCAAAGTCCCGAGAATAATTCCTTTATATGGGGTGTTTGGCTCAACCATAATAATGTTTTCCTTAAATGTCATGGCCGGAATAATAGCACTGATGGCCCTTTTCATTACATATATAGCCCTGGTAAAGAGGCACCTGCATATAAAAAAGGGTTTTGTGAGATCCGGCTTGTTTTCTGCCCTGTCTGAATGGGCTGCAAACGAAGTTACTTCATTGGATGAGTCTAAAAAACATATATGGAAGCCGAGCATATTGCTTCCTGCAACAACATCTGAGAAAATACTCGGAACATATCCTTTGGTAAAGTCAATAATATACCCAAACGGCACAATATCTGTTTTAGGCATGGAATTAGAAGAGGATTTGGCACTGGGACGGGAAAAATTAGATGAACAAAAAAAGAAAAAAGAGCTTAAGGAAATGCCTGAGCTGGTAAAAAAATTCGGCCAGCAGGGGATATTCAGCTCATATGCCCATATATCCTCAGAAAATTATATAGAGGGGATTTGTATTGCCCTTGAGACCATAGAAGGCCAGTTCTTTCATCCGAATATATTACTGATTCCTGCCAGCCCGACCAATTTTACAAAAAAAGAGCTGGAGAAAATATATAATACTATCCAGGAAGTTAATGTCGGCCTGATGTTTTTTGATAAAAATGAGGAAATGGGACTGGGCTCACAGAAAGACATCCATGTCTGGCTGACAGATGACCTGCTACATAAAATGGTTTATGAGAAAAGAGATTTTGACCTTGCTATGCTTAGTGCCCTGAAATTATATATAAACTGGAAAGGGAACCTGAAGATATGGATAATCTCCACAAAAAGAAAAGGGGACAAGGCAAAATATCACATAGAAAAACTGCTGTATGAGTCAAGGTTTCCCAAGGATACAAAAATAGAGATAAAAACAGACAGTAATCTCAGGAAAAGCATAAAAGAATCCCCTGAAGGGGACATTCATATAATTCCTGTCAGGAACCTCAAGAAATTAAACGAGTATTCCAGGATGACCAGGAATATCAAGAGGACATTTCTTTTTACAAAAGATTCAGATGTTGAGGATATTCTTGCCTGATTAAAAAACACAAACCTTTAAATATCCTGAAAATAAAAATAAATGTATGATAAAACACAAGTCTTTTGCCCATGGGTGGTTTTACCATTACAGGATACATTCTGCAAAAACAAATAAATTGTGTGATAATGGTTTTTCTAAACTAAAGGATTATCTTGAAAATATATTTGATGACTGCCCTGATGAGAATTTTAATGAAGGGCCGAGGTCAAGCAAGTTAAAATTGGATTTAGGAATAAGGACAAAATCATTAAGAACTCATGACATATGCAAATGGGCTGAAAAAGGCCTAAAATGGAAGAACTATAAGACTGGGCACAGCAATGTTCAGGTTTTCATGCTGCAATATGATAAAAATACAATAGGGGTTGAAGTCCCTATCTGGATAAAATCAAATGAAATGAAGAATTTTGAGAATGTATTTAATACAGATAAGGTTTTGTCAGGACATATAGATTTGCTGAGGGTAAATGATGATAAAATAGAGATATGGGATTACAAGCCTAATGCCCATAAGGAGAAATATGCAACAACACAGGTTTATTTATATGCTTTGATGCTTGCCAAAAGAACTCAAATGAAACTGGATAAATTCAGGTGCGGCTATTTTGACAGGCACAATGCATTCATTTTCAATCCCAGAATGGAGTTTCTGGATAAAGCAATAAAAAAATGTCAAGAAAATCAAAAGGTATTGATGCCGAAAGAGAGCTAGTCCACAAGTTCAATAAAAACGGGTGGATGGCTGTAAGGATAGCAGGTTCCGGAAGTATGAAATATCCCTCTCCCGATATTCTGGCAGGAAATAATCTGAAGAAGATAGCAATTGAATGCAAGACAACAAAGGCAGATAACAAATACCTTACAAGGAAAGAAGTAAACGAGCTTAAGCAGTTCGCCAATACCTTCGGAGTAGAGCCCTGGATAGGCGTAAAGTTCACTCATAAAGACAATAAAAACTGGTTTTTTCTCACATTAGAAGACTTAAAGGAAACAGACAAAAGCTTTGTCTTTGAATATGATAAAGCAAAGTTACTCGGATTAAGTTTTGAAGAGTTGATTAGGGTTTGATGGAGAAAATTATTTTTTACAAAGAAAAATTTATCTTTTTATATTAAATGCCCCTCTCTTATTAAAAGTAGGTTAATTT
>CAZQLC010000040.1:0-7979 GCA_964594025.1 uncultured Methanosarcinales archaeon | reverse complement strand
ACAAAGCCTTTAATAGATCAGTATTATTATGTTTTCAAGAAACATTTCAAGGTTGAAGAAGAAAACATGGCAGAATTGACAGGAAAGGTTTCTCCTGAAAAAAGAAAGGAATTGTGGGAAACCAAGACAATCCTTTTTGCAACACCTCAGACTGTTGAGAATGATATTATCTCAGGATATGTTCCTCTGGAAAATTTTTCTTTAATAGGATTTGACGAGGCGCACAGAGCTGTAAAAAAATATTCTTATGTGTGGATAGCCCAGCAGTACCATAAAAGGTCGAATTATGAACGAATCATGGCAATGACTGCAAGCCCGGGGGATAATTTAGAGTCTATAAAAGAGACATGCAGGAACCTTTTTATTGAGAAGATAGAGGTAAGGACAGAAAAAGACCCTGATGTAAAGCCCTATATACAGGAAGTGGACATAAACAGGATAACAGTTGAGCTTCCTGAATCTTTCAATGAGATAATAACCTCTTTAAAAAGCTGCTATAAAAATAAGCTAAAACAAATTAAACAGCTGGGATTTTTATACGGCAGCATTGATTCATATACAAAAAAATCATTGATAAATTTCCAGGGCTCTTTGCAGGGAAAAGTGGCACAGGGAGAAAAAGGAATGGAGATATGGAAATCTATTTCCTTAACAGCAGAGGCATTGAAGGCTTATCATGCCCTTGACTTAATTGAAACACAGAACCTTACTACTTTAAATGAATATTTTAAAAAAGTTGAGGAGGAGGCAGAGAAAGGGAAAACAAGAGCAGTTAAGAATCTGGTTCAGGACATTTATTTTAAGTCTGCAATAATAAGGACAAGGAAATTAATTGAGAAAAACATAGAGCACCCAAAGCTTAAAAAATTAAAGGAGATAATTAAAGAAAATAAGGATAAAAAGATAATAATATTCACAGAATACAGGGATTCAGGAGTCAAGATTGTTGAGGAAATTAATAAAATATCAACAGCAAATCTTTTTGTGGGGCAGGCAAAGAAAAAAGATACAGGATTAACCCAGAAAAATCAGAAGGAAGTTCTTGACAGGTTCAGGGAGAATAAATTTAATATATTAGTTTCAACAAGCATAGGTGAGGAAGGATTAGACATTCCTTCTGTTGATATTGTAATATTTTATGAGCCAATACCTTCTGTGATAAGAAGGATACAGAGAAAAGGAAGGACAGGAAGGCTTGAAAAAGGAAAGCTTATTGTGTTGATATCTAAAGGTACAAAAGATGAAACCTACAGGTGGGTGGCACATCATAAGGAAAAAAGGATGTACCGCGCAATAAGTTCATTAAAACAGAAGCTGCTTTATGACAGGATTCTGGAGCAGTTTTCTGATGATGTTCCTGAAAGAAAAAAAGCAAAGAAGGATAATATGCCGGAAGCCGGAAATAATAAAACTGAGGATAAAAAAATAATCATTTATGTAGACCACAGGGAAAGGAATTCCCTTATTGTAAAGAAGCTAGTTGAGTTTGGCTCTAACATAGGCTTAAAAAAGTTAGATGTTGGCGATTATTTATTAGGAGGGGGGGTTGCTGTTGAATACAAGACATGCCAGGATTTTGTTGATTCCATAATAGACGGCAGAATACTGAGGCAGATAAAAGAGCTGAAAAAATACAAAAAGCCTGTTTTTATAATAGAAGGTGAAGAGGATATATTTTCTTTGAGAAAAATTCATCCAAATGCAATAAGGGGGATGCTTGCAACAATTTCAGTCAGCTACGGCATTCCTATACTGCAGACAAAAACTCCTTATGAGACAGCTTCCCTGATGTATATAATAGCTAAAAGAATGCAGGAGGATGAGGACAGGGAGTTTGTTTACCATAATTTAAAGCCACAGACCCTGAAAGAGCAGCAGGAATATTTAATTAGTGCCCTGCCCAATATAGGGACAAAGCTTGCAAGGCCGTTATTAAAGAAATTCAGGACAGTTAAAAAAATAATAAATGCCTCTGAAGAACAATTGCAGAAAATAGACTTAATTGGCCCAAAGAAAGCCAAAAGCATAAAGGAAGTTGTTGATAAGGAATATAAAGAATAAATTTATATAATATATTATTTTACATTTTAATAACATAATATTAAAGAAAATGATAAGCAATACTGGAATATATAAATCAAAAGGAAGTATTAATTCCCTTAATAATATAAGCAGAATTGAAAAAATTGTGCTTGAAACCTTATATTTGAAAAGAGAAGGGATTTCAACACCTGATTTTCTAAAGGAACTTAAAGAAAAAGAAGGTATTGATGAAAAGAATACAAGATGTATTGTGGAAAAATATATAGACCAGGGAAAAATAGTCTTTTGCGAAAACTGGAAAATAAAAAGAGCATACTAAAATAGAAATTCAAATAAGGGATAATGTTGTTGATAAAATATATAAATAGTGAAATCATATATAATAAAAATGAATAAGTTTGATGAACTGGAAGCAGAATATAAAAGAACAGTTCCTTTTTATAAAAGATTCTATAAATTCTATATAAAATTTCCTCTTAACTTAAAAAATAGCGTAGATGAATGGGTTAAGATAGTGGCTTACATGAAAGATATTTACCTCACAGCAGACAATCTTGACAGGGCAAAAGAAGCATTGAAATTATTAAAAGAAAATAAAATAGATTATAAAGGAAATCTGGATGATGAAATAGCAGAGTTAAACAGGGAAATTGATGACTGCAATAATATTATTGAACCCAGAATAAAAGAACTTAAGGAGATTTACGGGCTTTCTTAGTTTTATTTTCTATCTCAGGAAAGAATATTCCAGTATAGCCGCAGCTGTTGCATTTATACTGGTTGAAGAAAGAGCCTTTTCCGTAGGACTGTGCAGATAAATCAGCTTCTACATCAGTGCTTTTACATTTAGGGCATATTCTCATTTTTATACCTTTTTTCTTCTTTTTATCCTATTTAAACCTTATTATTCCAAAAGATTTATATATAAATTAGGCTTACCTAACTTTATGGCAGAAGATTTAGAAGACACTATTTATAAGGTAATACCTTTAACAAAATTAAAGTATAAAGAAGAGGCTGAAGTACATTCTTTTCATAATGGAAGATGTTTTAGAAGAAGATTAGAAAATATGGGCATTAGAGAAAAAACAATCATAAAGAGAAAAACTGCTTTTCCATTTGGGCCTCAGATATATACTATTAATAATAGCTATGACCTTGCTCTTGGTTGTGGAGAGGCAGAGAAGATTTTAGTTAAATACAAAAAATGAAACTTACTAAAAGTAATGAGGATTATTTAGAATCAATTTATCTTATTCAAAAAGAGAAAAAAAGCGTTGGTGTAAAGGACATATCTGTTTTCCTTGACATCAGCCTGCCCAGTGTTAGTGAGGCAGTGAAAAAGCTTAATAAAAAAAATCTGGTTAAAAATGAAAGATATGGAAAGATAAGGCTTACTAAAAAAGGTGAAAAAACAGCAATAAAAGTTTATGACAAGCATAAGACTTTGCTTGATTTTCTAACAAAAATACTAAATGTTGATAATAAAACAGCCTTACAAGAGGCTTGCCTTATTGAGCATTTTATAAGTTCAGAAACAAACAAAAAGCTGAAAAAATTTGTAAAAAAAGAATTAAAAAAATAAATGAGGTGAAAAAATGCCAGGATATGATAGAACAGGACCAAATGGACAGGGACCAATAACTGGAAGAGGATTGGGACCTTGTGGCGCAGAGGAGAGTTCTTATAGGAGAGGAATGCCTATAGGCAGAGGCTTTGGATATGGCCGTAGAGGAGGCTTTTCAGGAGGAAGAGGCTTTGGATTTGGTCGTGGAAGAGGCTTAGGCAGAGGCTTCATAGGAAACATGCCACCAGAGGAAAATATTGAAGACCTTTCAGAAAGAGTAAGAAAGATTGAAGAAACTCTCAATAAATAAAAAATATTTTTAAATTAAATTAAATTATTTTTATTTATGGAAGAATATTTATTTCAGAAGGAAAAAACAGATATCTTAAGTAAAAAAGAACAAGCCCTAATATAATAATAGAGGCAAAGACCTCCCAGATTATCTATCTTCCTTTTGATAATCTTTCTGAAATCTATATTGAAAAACTAACTGAAGAAATAAACATAATCTTAAAAAAAGGATGGTTATTGATTGAAAGAGTTTCAAAAGAATTAAATAAAAAAAGAAAAAAAGTTCTCAGTTACCAGTCTTCGTCATCATCATCTCCACTATCATCATCTCCACTGTCTTCCCCGTCTTCAGGTTCATCATCAAAATCATCTTCAGACATTTAATTTCACCTCATTTCTTCTTCTTCTTGCTTGATTTTTTCTTTGTCTTAGCTTTTTTCTTGGTCATTTTTTTCACCACCTCTCAGTTTTTAGAAAAAACAAATCAACTGCGCATTTATTGTGAAATTAAATATATAAATGTTTGTATTTTTGAATTATTTTTTTCAAATAAAAAAACTCAAACTTTATAAATAAAAGAGATTTTTAGTTAATATAAAATAACATTAACTAAAGGGGGTTAAAAAATGGATATGTCAATGTTGATAATATTGATTGTTGCTGTTGTAATAATAATCTTTTTTATAGCAATCTATAATAAGCTTATAGTTTTAAGGAATCGGGCAAGAAACGGTTTTTCACAGATTGATGTTCAGTTAAAAAGAAGGACTGATTTAATTCCTAATCTTGTAAAGACAGTAAAAGGATATGCAAAACATGAAAAAACAGTATTGGAGAATATAACAAAAGCCAGAAGTGCTTTATTAAATGCAAACAAGACAGGAGAAAAAGCAAAAGCAGATAATATGTTATCCGGAGCTTTGAAAAGCCTGTTTGCAGTTGCAGAAAATTATCCTCAGTTGAAAGCAAATGAAAATTTTTTAAAGCTGCAGGAGGAACTTTCAGGAACTGAAGACAAGGTGGCTTATTCAAGGCAGTTCTATAATGACACTGTGATGTCTTTGAATAATTCAATAGAGACATTTCCTACAAACACAATTGCACATCTCTTCGGTTTTAGGAAAATGGAATTTTTCAAAGCGCCTGAAGGGGAAAGAAAGCCTGTAAATGTTGAGTTTTAGTTTTTATAAAATCTTAAAATGTCACAGCTATACCACCAGATTTCTGTAAACAAATGGAAATCCTATTTTTTAATATTCTTTTTTATGGTTTTAGTTAGTATTCTGGGTTATGTTTTTGGTTATGTCTGGGGGGATCCTTATATTGGTTTGGGAATGGCTTTGATTATAGCTGTTATATGGACATTGATAGCTTATTTCACAGGCTCCAAACAGATTTTAGCTTTATCAAATGCAAAGGAAATAACAAGAAAAGATGATCTGGAATTAACAAATATAGTTGAAGGGCTTTCAATAGCAGCAGGAATGCCAAAGCCCAAAATTTATATTATCAATGACCCTTCCATAAATGCATTTGCAACAGGAAGAAACCCTGAAAATTCTGCAATAGCTGTAACAACAGGAGCAAGAAACTTATTGAATAAAAGAGAGCTTGAAGGAGTTATTTCACATGAGATGTCCCATATAAAGAATTATGATATAAGATTAATGACTCTTGCTGTTGTTCTTGTGGGGATTGTCGCATTATTGAGTCATTTTTTTCTTAGGAGCTTATGGTTTTCAGGAAACAGGAGGAACAAGGATTCCGGAAATTTAGGTCTTATTTTGATGCTGATTGGAATTGGTTTGGCCATATTATCTCCTTTCATAGCACAATTGATTAAAATGTCAATATCAAGAAAAAGAGAATATCTGGCTGATGCTTCAGGAGCATTGCTGACAAGAAATCCAAAAGGATTGATTAATGCTTTGAAAAAAATACAAAAGCAAAACAAGCCTGTGAAATATGCAACCCCTGCAACAGCCTTATTATATATCAGCAACCCTCTGAAAAAAGGCTGGTTTAATAATCTGTTTTCTACACATCCTCCTTTAAATGAAAGGATTAAGAAACTGGAGAGTTATTGAGTTTATTATAAAAAAATACAATAAAAAAGATTATGCGAATTAAAAAACTTATTTATAAGAAGTTCAATAAATTTATTCTTTAGTCACATTGACTGACTTTGGACCTCTGTCTCCCTGCTCAACTTCAAATTCAACAGAATCATCTTCATCAAGGGAAACTCCTTCTTTTAAACCAGTCTGATGTACAAAATATTCTTTGCCGTCTTCTCCTGCTATAAAGCCAAATCCTTTCATATTATTGAAAAATTTTACAGTTCCTTTCATTTTTTCACCCCCATTCATTTATTTCTCCTTTGTTTATTCTAGCCTGACACTTATCACAGTATTTTTTTTTTGATTCCTCTTTATTAACCACAAATCTTTTTTTGCACAGCCTGCAGTATTTTACTATATTATAGTTCACCATACCTAATCAGAATAAGGGTTGATTTAAATATGTTCCCTTTCTTATGAGTTTTATCATATATTTTGAAATAATAACAATTTAATGATAACCAAAATTAGGCACTGACATGGTTTTGGCAGTTATTTTATAGTCTCTTCCTTCCTTCTCAATTTTCATAGTATTTTTAATATACCTTTTATGCGAGCTGTCTATCTCCCTGATAATCTTATTTAAATTATTTTCTAATATCTTTTTATCAGGTTCTATATCAGAGTTTTTTATATATATCTCAATTTCCTTAACAACCACTGTATCTAGTTCTTTTATATTATATATTATATCTTTTCTTTCAAGAAGAAGCTCTGTTTTCATTTCTTTAATCCTTTTCTCAAGGCTTTTTATTTTTTCCTTATCATTAGTTATTTTTTTTATTTGTTCCATAGTGTTTATGGTTTCCTTATGAGGCCGTTTACCTTCCTGAAGAGCAAGAACTTCTTCATAACATCCCTCTGCTTTCATTATATTATTATTTTTTAAGTATATATCTGCAGCTCTTTTATATGTTTTTATTGCATCTCCCGGATTTTCAATCTCTTTCTGGCATTTGCCTATTTTTTCCAGGATTTTTGGATTATTTGGTTTTTTCCCCAATAATTTTATTCCAACAGAAATAGCTTTTTTATGGTCCTGATAGAGAGTATCTTTCATATATTCTTCCATTGCATATTCAAGATTTTCTATTTGTTCTGTATATTTACCTTTTTTTTCATAAATCTCTGATAAAGTAAAGAATATCTCAGGAGGCTCTATGCCTTTAATATAACCTTTTTCACTCTTTTTAATGATTCCTTTATATATCTCTATTTTATCTTTTAAATGTGCATTTTTCAGAGTTTTTTTTAACTCAGGAATTATTATGTTCTCTAATTGCTCCTTGCTTTTTTTTTCTTTTAATTTATCCAACTGTTCTTTTATTGTTTTAACCATGTTTTAACCTTGTGACCACTTTTAAGTTTATAAATATTTGTTTTTATAAAAAAACTTTATAAACCTGATAGTTTTTATGATGTAGGGTTATATTATGGATTATGATGTGGGAATAATAGGGGCAGGGCCGGCAGGCCTGTTTGCTGCTCATGAGCTGGCTGGCTCAGGCTTGGATATAATAATTATAGATAAAGGAAAAGAACCCCATAAAAGGAACTCAAGGCTTTGCGGGGTAGGTGGGGCAGGCGCATTTTCAGACGGAAAACTTAACCTTACCCCTAAAATAGGAGGGGATGCTTCTTCTTTCAAAAGAACAGATAAAGAAATAGAAAAAAGGATAAAAAAAATTGATTCCCTGTTTAGTGAATCGGGCTTAGAAGAAGGCTATTCAGGTTTGGAATGTAATGATATTGAAAAATTAAGAAAGGTTTCTGGAAAACACAATATTGAGTTTGTTGCAGGAAAACAAAGGCATATAGGGACAGATAAATTGCCTGAGATAATGAATAATATTTATATGAAAATAAAAAACAAAGGAATTGTTTTCAAGCTGAACACCAAGATTATCGACATAAAAAAGAAAGGGAATAAATTTATCTTAAATTTTGATAAAGGTAAA
>CAZQLC010000039.1:0-8033 GCA_964594025.1 uncultured Methanosarcinales archaeon | reverse complement strand
GGAAACGCTTTTAAAACCCACCTACTCAATGGGTTCACTCTCATTTTTCCTGAAATCATATTGTCCCATACAGAGATTAGGAATAACCATTATTTAAATAATTTATCCTCTTTATGAAAAATTTATAAAGTTTTATAAATGAAAATTATTTATTATTTGCTATGGATAAAATAATAAGCAAAATAAAGAAAGAGATTGAGCCTGATTTAAAGATTATAAAAAAGATAGACTCCTTTGCTGAGAAAATAAACAGAACAATAAAAAAATTAAATATTAATGCAGAATGCATCAAAGGGGGCTCCACAGCCAAAAAAACTTTCTTAAAAGATGACCATGATATTGACTTATTTATAAGATTTGATTTTGAGGAATACAAAGATAAAAATGAGGAATTATCTGATATTCTTGAAAAAATTCTTGAAAAGACAAAAATAAAATTCAAAAGGGTCCACGGCTCAAGGGATTATTTCCAGTATGAAGATAATAAATTATTTTATGAAATGGTTCCTGTTTTAAAAGTAAATAATTATAAAAAAGCAATTAATGTAACAGATATGAGCCCTCTGCATGTTGAATGGGTAAACAAACATTTAAACAAAAGGCTGAGGGATGATATAAGGGTAACCAAGCAATTCTGTAAATCAATAGGTGTATATGGCGCAGAATCCTATATTAACGGCTTCAGCGGGCATATTGTTGATATATTGGTTATATATTACGGCTCTTTTGTTAAATTGCTTAAAAATGCAGTTAAATGGGAATCAAAGGTAATAATTGACATTGAAAAGCATTTGAAAAATCCTCTCAAAGAATTAAATGATGCAAAACTGCAAAGCCCAATAGTAATAGTAGACCCTGTGCAGCCGGACAGAAATGCCGCATCTGCATTATCAATGGAAAAATTCAATATATTTAAGCAAAAAGCAGATCAATTTTTAAAAAACCCAACTAAAGATTTTTTCAGGATTAAAAAGATTGACAGGGATTATATAATAAACATTTTCAGGGAAACAAAAAAAAGCCTCCCTGGGAAAAATATAAAACTGATGGCTTTGAAAATTATCCCTCTAGAAGGCAAAAATGATGTCGTAGGTTCAAAAATTCTGAAAGTATTTGATTTTATAAATATAAACATGGAGAAAAATGATTTCAATATTATAAAATCGGGCTGGGACACAAACTCTTTCCAGTGGATATATTTTATAAATGAGGACATAGAGCTTTCTGATTGCATAATAAAGACAGGACCCCCCTTGGATGAAAAAGAGCATTGTGATGATTTCAAAAATACGCATTCATCAGAGGAAACTTTTATAAAAAATAATAGGATATACCTAAAAACAAAAAGAAAATACCTGAAACCAGACGAACTTATTGAAAACCTGATTAATACACCATATATTAAAAATAAAATCAAAAAAATAGAATTTATATTAAATGACAAAATTTGAACCGAAAAAACAAAGATAAATTTATAAAGAACTAATTTTTAATTTGAAAATGGCCCGTGTTTTAGAACAAAACCAGATAAGGCAATTGGTTGATGACATAAAACTTACTAATCAGAAAATTTATGAATTGGAAGACACTGCAAAAATTATAAAGGGAAAAATAGATAAAAGAGACAGGAATCTGACTGAAAAAAAGGAAATATTTGATGAAAAACTGGAAAATTTCAGGAAAAATATTAATGATATAAAAAAAGAAACACAGAGTCTTGTCAGGCAGTTAAAATTACTTGTAGAAAAACTCAAGGATTCAGTCCAGAAAGAAGAACTTAAACAATTCGAGGAAAAGATAGATTCCCTTGAATTTGAGAACTTAGAAACAAGAAAAAGACATTGAAAAAACTTGAGGGCTTGTGATCTAGCGGCTATGATTCCTCCTTGACGTGGAGGCTATCGCCGGTTCAATTCCGGCCAAGCCCACTATCCTTCTCTCATAAAGGGACTTCAACAAAGTTGAACGTCGCTTGATTTTAGTGAAGTTTTTCTCAAAAACTTCCGGCCAAGCCCACTATCCTTTTCCTATAAAAAAGAGTTATTTCTCTTCTTCAAACTCTATTTTTCCATTATAGAAAACACCTTTCTCTAATTTTACAGGCCTCCATTTATCAAGAACAAGTTCAGCATCAAGCCATTCTGCCAGTTCCTCAGGATTTCCTATTGTAGCAGACAACCCTAATAACTGCAGTTTTTTTATTTTATCCTTTAACAAAGTTATAACAATCTCTAGAGTAGGCCCTCTTTCAGGCGCATTTAACAGATGAATTTCATCTATCACGACAACCTTTATATCTTCAATCCATGGAGCCTTATGCCTTATCAGAGAGTCAAATTTCTCGCTTGTTGCAATTATCAAATCATAATCCTTGAGGTAATAATCCTTGCTGTCTATATCACCTGAGCTTATTGCAATATTTATAAGATTACCATAAAACTTCTTAAAATCCCTGTATTTTTCTGAGGCTAAAGCCCTTAAAGGGACAATATAAATACATTTGCCATTGTCATGAAAAACAGCATTTAATATTGCCAACTCAGCAACAAGTGTCTTTCCTGAAGCTGTAGGCGTACAAACCAGTAAATTCTTATCCTTAAACAAGCCTTGATCTATAGATTTATACTGGCACGGCCTTAACTCTTTAACCCTGTCCTTAAGAATATTGTAAATTCTTTCAGGTATTTTATCTTTGTATTTGGAGAGTTTCATCATTACATCACACCAACAACATCAATATCCAACAGATTCAAACCTTTTTCCAGTATTTCTTTAGTGCAATAAGCCAAGAATAATCTGGAATTCCTTAATTTTCCCTTTTCCTGAAGTATTGGGCATTCATGGTAAAAGCTGTTAAAGGTTTGTGCCAGTTCCAGTAAATAATTGGCTATGAGTGAAGGATCATATTTCTCAGATGCTTTTTCTGTAATATCATAGAAATTATACAATGATTTCACTAATTTATACTCGATTTCTTTATTCAATAAAGATAAATCAACATCAAGGCTTTTTATCTTTTCCTTTATTGTTTTATCATTTGCCTTTTTATCCAGCCATTTCTCAAAAATGCTCATTATCCTTACATAAGCATATTGTACATAAGGGCCGGTGTCACCTTCAAAGTCTATTGATTTCTCAGGATTAAAAACAAAATCTTTGACTAAATCATATTTCAGCATAAAGAACCTCAATGCACACAGGCCAATCTTTTTGCTCAGTTCCTCTAATTCATTTTTATTCATATCAGGATGCCTTTTTCTGACCTCTTTTCCTGCTAGTTTTTCCATCTCATCAATAAGGTCATCTGCATCAACAACATTGCCTTCCCTGCTTTTCATCCTTCCTTCAGGTAGAAATATCATCCCATAGCTCAGATGATAGTTATCAATCTTAGGATATTCCTTAAGGTTTTTTCCAAGCATTTCCAGAATTTTAAATAACTGCTTGAAATAAAGGTTCTGCTCGCTTGCCACCACATAGACTGATTTGTTTATTTTAAAATTATCATATTTTTTCCTGGCTAAAACAAGGTCCTGTGTTACATATAATGAAGTGCCGTCAGACCTTAAAATGATTTTATCATCGAATCCATATTGTTTAAGAGGAGCATAAATAAATCCTTCCTTGTGTTTTTTGAAAATTCCCTTCTGCAGTGCTTTTTTGACAATCTCCTTGCCTTTATTCTGGAAATCACTTTCAAAATACTCTTTCTCAAATTCAAGGTTCAATTTATTATAAGTTTCATTAAATCCTTCCAGGCACCAGCCCCTTAGTTTTTTCCATGTTTCCCTTGTTTTTTTATCATTGTTTTCCCATTTTATAAGCAGCTTATCATTCTCTTCTTCAAGAGCGGGATTTTCTTTGGCTTTTTTTTCAAATTCAACATACAAGTCACCTATATAATGGTCATTTTTTATTGAAGGTTTTTCTCCGTTATGCCATTTTTCATAAGCCAGAAGGGTCTTGCATACATGTTTTCCTATGTCATTATTCAGGTTGGTTTTTATAACATCATATCCGCTGAATCTTAATATGTTCACAACCGACTGCCCTATAAATATATTTCTTAAATGCCCCAGATGCAACGGCTTATTAGTGTTCGGAGCAGGAAATTCCAGGATAACTTTTCCTTTTTTTACCTTGTCTTTTCCATATTTGACACTGAAAATATTTTTTAATACTTCTTTTAGAAATATGTCCCTTTTAAGGAAAAAATTAAGATATGGACCTTTATTTTCAACCTTTTCTATTATTGGGTACTTTTCCAGATTTTTATCTATATTTTCTTTTAATTTCGATGCTATCTGGACAGGATTCTTTTTTTCTTTTTTAGACAATATATAACACATGAAAGCATAATCCCCAAAATCCAGACCGGGAGGTATTTCAACTGCTATCTCGCTATCCTTTAAACCAGTGTGTTTTTTGATGATATTCCTGATCTCTTTCTCAAAATCCATTTTATTCTATGTTATAATGAAAATTTATAAATGTTTTTGTTGGAAAATCCTAATTCTTCCCATGAGAAGAGGATTATTAAATCGAAACTTTTATATATTAATATAGCAAAATATATACTAACATGCTTAATAATAGACACAAATCCCAGGAAGAAGTAAATAGACTTATTTTTGATGAGGAAAATATCAGCTGGAAGTCCATGTTAATGGAGCTTGTGAAAACAGGACAGATTAACCCATGGGACATAAATATCTCAGATATAGCAGATAAATTCCTAAAGATACTTAAAGATCTCAATTCAATGAATTTCAGGGTTTCGGGGAAGATAATACTTGCCTCAGCCTTGCTATTAAAACTAAAATCCGAGAGCCTTCTTGAAGAGGATATTATTGCTCTTGATACATTACTAAATCAGTCAGACGAGCCTATAGAATTATTAGATGACCTTGAGGATGCTTTTTTTGAAGACTCCCCAGAACAAAAACATGATGAGCTTAAATTATACCCCAAGACACCACAGCCCAGAAAAAGAAAAGTCAGCATATATGACCTTATTAGTGCACTGGAAAACGCATTCGAAGTGAAGCAAAGAAGAAAAAATTACATATTCAAGCAAAATATGACAATTCCTGAGAAAAAAACAGACATATCCGAACTCATGAATAATATATACAAAGATATAAAGGCATATTTTAAGAAAGATACAAAAGCAGAATTGAATTTTAACGAGCTTTTGCCTACTGAAAGCAAAGCAGACAAAGTTTTAACATTTATACCCCTGCTTCATCTTGAAAACCAGAATAAAATAGAATTAATGCAGGAAAAGCATTTCAGCCCCATAACAATAAGGCTTTCTGGCTAGTATAATAATCTTTTTAAATAAAAGAAATTTCTTTATAAACATATGTCTGAAAATAAATATCTTGAACTTCAGCTTATACAAAGACAGGTTGAGGAAATAAAAAATATTCTGGACAGGTTTGATGAGCAGATAATCCAGATTGAAAACCTTATATATGACCTTCGGGATTTCAGAAACCTAAAAAAAGGAGACAATATACTGGTTCCTGTAGCCAGCGGCATATTTGCAAAGGCAAAACTAACAGACAATAATAACCTCAAGGTTAATGTAGGTAAAAACACAGTTGTTGAGAAAGATATTGATTCAACAATAGATATGCTCGAGAATCAGAGGCAGGAAATCTCATCCTACAGAAACCAATCCATTGTAAACCTTGGCATGCTGATAGACAGGTCAAATAAAATAAAAGAGGAATTAAATAAGGAAAATGTTTGAGTTCTTTAAAAAAAGGTTCAGGAAATCTGTAGATAAATTCTCTGAAGATGTTGAAAAAGAAGTAGATAAAGAAACCAAAAAGAAACCAAAAAAAGAGAAAGGAGAAAGAAAAAAATTACTTGAAAAGAAGATTAAAGAAGAAAAATCAGATCTGACTGAAGAAAAGAAAAAAGGTTTTGTTTCTAAATTTAAGGAAAAGATTTCCACACTAACTATAAATGAGGACAAATTTGAGGAACTGTTCTGGGAATTAGAGGTTGCTTTGCTTGAAAACAATGTGGCTGTTGAGGTTGTTGAAAAAATCAAGAATGACTTAAAAAGGGAACTGACAGAAAAAAGAATCCCGAGAAAAAATATTGAAAAAACCATTGAAAGAACGTTAAAAGACTCAATAAAAGAATTATTTGTGCAGGAAAGCATCAATCTTATAAAAGAAATAAAAGAAAAGAACAAAAAAAATGAGCCTTATATAATAGCCATGATAGGAGTTAACGGCTCAGGGAAAACAACAACACTGGCAAAATTAGCAAGAATGTTCCAGAAAAACAAGCTAAGTGTGGTTCTTGCAGCATCAGATACTTTCAGGGCTGCTTCTATAGAGCAGTTGCAAAAGCATGCCGACAAGTTAAATGTGAAGATGATAAAGCATGACTACGGCTCAGATGCCGCAGCAGTTGCTTATGATGCTATTGAACACGCAAAGTCCAAGGATAAAAATGTAGTCATAATAGATACGGCAGGCAGATTACACTCCAATAAAAACCTGATGGAAGAGCTGAAAAAGGTCATAAATATCTCTAAACCTGATTTAAAGTTATTTGTAGGTGAAGCAATTACGGGTAATGACTGTGTGGAGCAGGCAAAGATATTTGATGAAATGGTGGGGATAGATGCTATAATATTAGCAAAAGCAGATGTCGATGAAAAAGGAGGAGCAGCTGTTTCAATCTCTTATGTTGTAAAAAAGCCTATATTATTTATAGGCACAGGCCAGGAATACGATGACCTGAAAGAATTCAAGCCTGAAATTATTATGGAGAATTTGGGTTTGGAATAAATTTAAAACAATAAACACAAATTTTATTAATTCAGGGATTATAGATAGATATAGTTTTAATATAAGAGGTGAAAAAATGGGATATTTTGCATGGGCAAACAAAAGAATAAAAAACTTGAATGTCTGGGACATTGCTCTTTTAAAGATATGTCTGATAGCATTTGGTTTAATGATTGCAAAATTATGGGAACCTATATTGATTTTGGATTGGTATTGGTATCTTATAATATTTTTAGTAGCTGCAATTAAACCAATGATGAGCATGTTTAAATAAGAATTATGGATTTTTTGCTATTTTCCATAATAAATTGAAATATTGTCTGAAAGAATCAGCATACTCTTTATTTTTTACTACAAAAGCCAATGGCTCCTTATTCCATAGAATTGTGGCTGTTTTATTTCCATAAATATTAACAACCGCTGGAGTGATATATTCTTTGGGCAAAACTCTTATTTCATTTAATTTTTCTTTTTTACGCTGCTCTATCATTGACTTTTCTTCTTCATTATAAATTATTTTTAATTTAATTTTCTTTTTTATCCTAGTTTTTGTCCAATGTTTTATAAAATTTTCAAAATGTTTTGGAACAGCTGTTGCACTAAAAACAAGGTACTCATCTCCTGGATTTAAACTATTAAGGATGTCTTCAAAAACTGTTTTAATCCCTTTATAACCTTCATAGATATTTGCTTCCTGCTCTTTTTTAGGTAATTTTCTTTTTTCTTCTAATTTAGAGATTATATTCTCTATTTTTTTCTGTTTTTCGTTTACTAACTTTAAAATATTTTTTGGATCTGAAGCTTCATAATATCTTTTATTGGCTTTGATCACATAACTAACCAGGCCTTTTTCTGCAAGCCTTTTTAAAGCCTCATTACAATTGCTTCTGTTTAACTTTGCTTTCTTTGCTATTTCTCCATTTGTTGATGAACCTATTTCTAAAGAAGCAATATAAGCCTTTATTTCACTAGGGATTAAGCCTGCTTCTTCCAGTATTTCTTCTTCCATATTATAAAATAATATTAGATATATTTAAATCTTTCTATTGTTGTTGCTATAACAACAACATAAATTTATATAGTAGAATGATATAACTACTTTATAATAATAAATTAGAGGTTATGAAAATGTCCAAAAAAATAAAGATGAAGAAAATTGAAAAATCTTTAGAGAATCTAGTTAGAACTTTCGGAGATAAAGATTTATTTAAACATATC
>CAZQLC010000038.1:0-8194 GCA_964594025.1 uncultured Methanosarcinales archaeon | reverse complement strand
ACCTATTCCGAAGACACAAGAAGCTATCACAGAAGTCATTACTGCTATGTCAGCGATAACCGAAGACCTAGTGAAGGCGTACAACGGCAACAGTGCTGCTGCTCAGCGTGCTAGAGTTGCAACGATAAAGATATTCCCTATCTTAAAGAAGTTCAGGGCAGTCTCAATAAAAGAAATGTAAAAGAGGGCAGACGATGAACGTAAAGATATTAAGAAAACACAAGCAAATAGCGATCGGTTTAGGGATACTTACGAGGACATTTTACAACCCCCAGAAGATTCTGTTAAGAAGGAAATCCAAAGGAGAGATATTTATTAGAATTTAAATTATCTTTTTTTTATTTTATATCCTTTTTCAGTATCTTTTATAATATAGCCTTCAGAATAAATATTTTCTCTTAATTTATCTGCTTTATCCCAGTCTTTATTATTTCTTGCTTTAAGCCTTTCTTCTGCAAGTTTAATTATAGATTCAGGAATTTTTTCTTTCTCTTTTTTCAATAAGTCTAATCCAAAAACCTTGTCCATTTTTTCTATTGTTTTTATTTTCCCTTTAGCTTTTTTATCCCTCACTAATTCCCATAAAACAGATAAAGCATTAGGCACATTTAAGTCATCATTTATGACTTCCTCAAACTTTTTAAGATATTCTTCATTGATTTTTTTATCATCTTTTGTTTCTGCTATTATATTCTTAAGCCTTTCATATGAGTTTTTAGCATTTTCCAAAGCCTCAATAGAAAAATCAAGCTGTTTTCTGTAATGTGCTGTTAACACAAAATACCTATAATCCAATGCCCTGAAGCCTTTTTCCTTCAGTTCTGATAAAGTGTACAAACCGCCTTTGCTCTTACTTATCTTTTCGCCTTTTGCTGTGAGAAAAGATCCGTGAAGCCAGTATTTAACCCAGGGCTTTTTTCCGAATGCTGCTTCTGACTGGGCTATCTCATTTGTATGGTGTACAGCTATGTGGTCCTCTCCTCCCGTGTGTATATCAAACTGTTCACCCAGATATTTTGAGGACATTACTGAACATTCAATATGCCAGCCGGGAAAACCTGTTCTGCCAAATGATTCCCACTCCTGCTGCCTTTTTCCTTTTTCCTTTGAAAATTTCCACAGGGCAAAATCAGTTTTGTTTTTCTTTTCTTTCATATCTATTCTTTTTCCTGCTTTTAGGTTTTTTACACTTAATTTTGCCAGTTTTCCATAATCTTTTAATTTAGAAGTGTCAAAATAAATGCCGTCTGAGGTTTCATAAGTGTAGCCTTTGTCTGTTAATTTCTGGACCATATCTTTCATATCTTCAATATGTTCTGTTGCCCTGGGCCATTTATCAGGCTCTTTTATATTCAGTTTTTTTAAATCCTCTTTAAATATCTTGAAATAATAATCAGTTATTTCTTTTGCTGTTTTGTTTTCTTTTGCTGCTGCTTTCTCTATCTTATCTTCTCCTATATCCTCGTCGCTTGTCAGATGGCCTACATCCGTAACATTAATCACATGTTTAACTTTATAGCCATTGTATTGTAGAACCCTTTTTAGAGTATCTGAGAAAATATAGCTTCTCAGATTGCCTATATGCTGAAACCAGTAGACTGTTGGGCCGCAGCTGTACATTCCCACTTGTTTGTCTTTTATTGGCTTAAAGGCCTCTTTTTTTCTTATTAGGGTATTGTATAATTTAAGCATGTTATTTAAAGAGAATAAGAATTTTATAAATGTTTTGAAAAATTTATTTATCTATTTTTATAATAAGATGCTCAGGAGTTTTTGTTATTAGTTTAAATATTCTCTCTTCAGCCCTTTTTATTTTTGTAATTTTTCTATAAGGTATTTCTGTATAACATTCCGGGCATATTGTCAGTTTTCTGTTTTTATTAAAATCTTTTTCTGAATTTAATCTTCTGAATAAATAATAAGATACGTCTAGGGCATGAGGTATTTTTATAAATTCTATTTTTCCTTTTAAATTTAGTTTTTTAAAATCTTTTTCTTTAAAACTATGCAGATGCCCATATAAATAAGCTTTTTCTCCACATTCAGGGCATGATTCATATTTTAGTTTTTCATTGTAGGGTACACTGACTATAACTCTTTTTGAAGCTACCCTTATCAATTCTTCCAGGCCTTTTTCCCATTCAGGAATATGTTCTAATATTTCCATGGCTGTTATTTGTTCTATTTTATTATCTTTGAAAGGAAGATTTCTGATATCAGCATTCATAATTCTTATTTTGCTGTTTTCTTTTGCCGGTTTCAGCCTTTCTGTTGAAATATCTGTTCCAAAAAGAGTTAGTTCTGTATTTTGGTTGAGATATTCAAGCCAGTATCCTTCTCCACACCCCACATCACATAAAGTTCCTTTTTTAAGTACATAAGGCATGGTTTTTTCAAATCTGTTTAACTCTCTTTCACTTATGCCTGTTTTCCCGAGAGTATCATAATATAATTTACAATCCATAAACATTGGAAAAATAAGATTGTTTTTAATTCTTTCTTTTTTTACTACTATTGGGAAATCCTCTAATTATTATAATAAAACAGAAAACATAGTCACTTCGTTCGTAGTTTTCTGTTTTTCACTTCATTCAAAACAGAAAACATTAAAAACACCTGTTTTTTTCTCATTAATAAAATGAAACACTATGTAGAAGATCTAAAATGGGAAAAAGGCATGTCTGTTACAGAGCTCTCTGATAAGATGGGCGGTCTGGGTTTTCAGTCCATAGAATTGAACAAGGCCAAAGAAGTTATAATAAATATGAAAAGGAACAAAGCCAAGACTTTCCTTACATTTACATCAAACATGGTTACTTCAGGATTAAGGGGATTGTTTGCACAGCTAATAAAATTAAAGATAGTGGATGTGGTTGTAACCACAGCAGGAGGGATTGAAGAGGATATAATGAAAGCAAAAGGTGAGAAATTTTTAATAGGCAGCTTTAAGGCAGATGATTATGATCTTTATGAAAAAGGATTCAACAGAGTAGGCAATTTGTTGATAAAGAATGAATCATATGAAAAATTTGAAGATAATATGGAAAAAATGTTAAAAAAGGTGTATGAAAAGAAAAAAAGGGTTTCTGTTTCTGAATTATTAAGAGAAATTGGCTCCCAGCTGAAAGATGATAATTCAATATTATATCAGGCTTATAAGAATAATGTTCCTATCTTCTGCCCTGCAATTACAGACGGCTCATTTGGCTTTCATTTGTATCTGTTCCAGCAGAAACATAAGGATTTTATCGTTGATGTTGTTCAGGATTTCTTTAATTTAATATGTACCAGTGACCAGGATGAGTTAAAAGGCTTGATTGCACTGGGTGGAGGAGTTTCAAAACACCATGCAATTCTGGGCTCTCTGATAAACGGGGGACTGGATTATGCGGTTTATCTTACCACTTCCCATTACAGTTCAGGCAGTATGTCAGGTGCAACAACCAAGGAAGCCAAAAGCTGGGGGAAAATAAAGGATGATGCCTCTGCTTCTACAGTTATAGGTGAGGTTACATTGACATTCCCTTTGATTATTTTCCCTGTATTAGATGATTTATCAGAAGAAGGTTTGATTTAAAAATGAATAATGCAAAATTTGTTCTTTCCAGAGAAAAGGTCTTGGAGCAGTATGAAAAGATAAAGAAACTTTGTGATAAAGTAAGCTATTCATTTAAGACCAATAATAAAATAGGTGAGATTTTAGAAAAAGAAACAGACTGTGTTTTTAATATTGCATTAAAGGATTCTGTGGATAAATTAAAAGACAAAAAAAGAATGTGGTTTCTGGTTCAGGGATGGAATGAGAATGAATTAAAAGAGCTAATTGAAAAAAATATTAATTCTTTTGTTATAGACAATAAAAATGACCTTAAAATCCTGGAGAATTATATAAAAAATGATAAGACAAGCAGTAAAATAAACCTTATGCTTAGAATGAGATTAAGGGAGCACACTATATTCACAGAAAAATATTTTGTCTACGGCTTTTATTCTGATGCCCTTAATAAAAACATCCTGAGGATTATAAATGATAAAAAACTGCATAATAATATAGATAATTTAGGAATACATTTCCATAGGAAAACCCAGAATATAGGGGAATGGTCCCTGAAATATGAGCTGGAAAACCTTGTAAAAAAAGAGGTCCTTGAGAAAATAGACCTTGTCAGCATAGGCGGAGGCCTTCCTTCAGTATACAGGAATTCATCTGCCTTTAATATTGAAAATATATTTGAAAAGATAAAAGAAGCCAAATGTTTTTTGGAGAAATTTAATATTAAATTAATGATTGAGCCAGGCAGGTTTATAGCTGCCCCTTCTGTGAAATTAATAACCTATGTGAGGAATGTCTATGAAAATACAATAATTGTAAATGCCTCTGTTTATAATACCAATTTGGATACAATACTCCTGCCCCTGAAATTACTGGTTGAGAATGAGTTAAACCCAAGGAGCAAAGAGGGAAATTCTTATATGGTAAAAGGTTTTACCCCCTGTTCCCTGGATATATTCAGGTATTCTGTCAGGCTAAAAAACAAGCCAAAAGTCGGGGATAAGATTGTTTTCATCAATGCAGGAGCATATAATTATACTACAGATTTCTGTAATCTGAATAAGTTAGAAACTGAGGTTGTTGATAGTTTTTGATTATTCATAAATTCTTTTTTAAAATAAAAATATTTTTAAATTCTCACTGTTAATTAATATATAGGTTTAAAATGTTTCGCAGAAATTATAAAATAAGGAGAAATATTGGAAGATATCCTTACCCAATGCCTTCGTTCTTAGATGGAGTATCAAGGCTTTTAGATATTCGTGGGACAAGCAGAGGAGCAGCTGCTTATTATCTGAGCAAAACACCTGAGGAGATTGATTCTGAAGCCATTGCTTCTGACTGGCAGAATGTGGGCGATGATGTGAGGTATGCCCTTAATGAGTTCAAAAAAAAATATTTGAATGATTAATTTTGTTTCTTATTTTTCAAAGCATAACTTAATAAACCCATTTATATTGTATATAATTATGGATAAAGATAAGTTGGCTGAGCTTGATAGAATGTGGTTAGAGGCACGTATCATATATGCAGAAGCAAAAGGAAAAAAAGCAAAAGAAAAATTAAATGAGATATTTGAAAAAAATAAGAATAATTTTCCTTTTATTCTAAAAGAATGTCCTTCTCTTTTATTTTACATAGCAAAATATAGTTCTGTTAATGAAGCCAAAGGTTTATTAGATTATTTTTCAAGGGAATGCAAAAAAAGAAAGCTTAAAGATATTATAATTACACTCTTTGCTGAGTATTGTGCAAAATATGCTGAAAAAAATGAAAACATAAAAACCGCCCTCTTTTTTTATGATAAAGTAATTGATGGCTATAATCATGAGGATTTATTTATAGATAGTATTAACACTGCATATAGTGCGATGGAAATCAGTAAAAAATATAAAATAGACAAAAAAAAGTTCATAAAAAAGCTTGAGGATTCCATAAATCATTATGAAGAAAAAAAAGATTCTGAAGAAAAAAAACTGGATTTAAGCAGAGTATATAATGAACGCACAAGAGAGACAGGAATACAGTCTCTTTTTTCTGAAGAAGATTCAATGGTTCCTCATATACATTATTCTCCTCTTCATATTAACTATATAAAAGACACATTGTCTAAAAAATCTGCAATGGAAGATTAAATTAAGAATAATATATCACTTGATTTCAATATTATTTTAACAAATTTTAAAAACCCCTGATTATTCTATATAATTACCATGAAAAATAAAGAACCTGTGAAAATAACACCTTCACAGAGGTTTAAACTGAGAAAATTCATAAAAAAGCTTGATCAATATAGAGGCAGGCATACAGAATTTGTTTCAGTGTATATACCAAAGGATTATGATTTAAATAAGATAATAAACCATTTGCAGCAGGAGCAGGGCACAGCCCAGAATATCAAGAGCAAAACCAATCGTGATAGTGTTATTTCTTCTCTGGAGAGATTAATTCAGCATTTGAAATTGTTTAAGCGAACCCCAAATAACGGACTGGCTGCTTTTTCAGGGAATGTTGCTGAAAGGGACAACAAAAATGATTTTCAGGTCTGGTCTGTTGAGCCTCCTGTGCCTATAAACCAAAGGCTATACAGGTGTGATAAAAGTTTTGTATTAGAGCCTTTAATGCAGATAACTGAAACAGAAGATATTTATGGTATGGTTGTTATAGACAGGAGAGAGGGCAGTATAGCTTATCTGAAAGGAAAAACAATCATACCTGTAATATCAAAAACCTCAAATGTTCCCGGAAAATTCAAGGCAGGAGGGCAGTCATCTGCACGTTTTGCCAGAAACAGGGAGCTTGCTGCAAAAGAATTTTATAAGAAAATAGCAGACTACATGAAGGATGAATTCCTTGGGAAAAAGCATTTAAAAGGCATTCTTTTAGGAGGACCAGGACCTACAAAAGAGGAATTCATGGATTATATTCATACAGAGTTAAAGAACAAGATAATAGCAGTCAAGGATCTTGGCTACACAGGGGATTTTGGCTTAAAGGAGTTATTGGAAAAAAGCGAGGATGTCCTTTCTGAACATGAGATTGTCCTGGAGGAAAAATTAGTGAGAAAATTTTTTGACACTTTAGCAAAGGATTCTAATATGGTTGCTTATGGTATTGATGAGGCAATGGAAAAACTTAAATTCGGGGCTGTGGATATTTTACTTTTAAGTGAGACCCTGGATGATGATGTAATAGAGAATTTTGAGGAAGAAGCAAAAAAAGTCAATACTAAAACAGAGATTATCTCAAATGAAACAGAATCCGGACAGCAGTTGACTGAAATGGGCAAAGTAGGGGCTATATTAAGATATAAAATGCAGGATTATTAGTTAAAATAATTTTAACAATTCTTCAGGAGAATTAACAATATGGTCAGGATTTTCTTTTTTTAACAATTCTTTATTATGATATCCCCATGAAACAGCAATCGTAACAATATCTGCTTTTTTCCCTTCTTTTATATCTCCAATAGTATCAGTGATAAAATATATTTTTGAATCTTTGTATTTTTCTTTTATAATTTTAATTTTTTTGGTTTTACTCTGTTCTTTATCTCCCCCAATCACATCTTTAATTTTAGTAATATTAAATCTTTTTAAATCATTTTCCACAATTCTTTTGAAGTTAGAGGTTACTATAAATAGATTATATTTTTCAGATAGTTTATTTATTACTTCTTTTATTCCATCAAATAATTCTACTTTATCTTCTTTAATTTTTGCTGTTTTTTTGTAGTCATTGTCAAATTCATCCATACTTTCTTTTTTCATACCTTTTTGTTTCATACATTCAAAGAAATTTTGTTTATACATTTCTCTAAGTTCATCTTTTTTTAATTTATTGATACTGAATTTTTCACAGATAATATTAAATATTTCCAGAACAACATCAAAAGAATCTGCAATAACTCCGTCGTAGTCGAATATAATTATGTCTTTCATGTTTGGTTTAGAAATAACTTATTTTTAAATGTTACCAATAATTATTTATAGGATTAAATAAAAAAAATAATATGAATCTGGCTGAAAAAGCATTTAAAAAATTATTTCCGGATAATAAAGAAAAAAGAACTTTTAAAATAAAATATTCCAATAAGTTTTCTGATTATAATGCCAATGTAAAATATAATTCGAGTGAAATTGTTTTCTCTTTAAGTAAAAAATGGAAAACTATTGATGAGAATATTGTTATTGGTCTGATACAGGAGCTTATGTTGAAATTATACAAGTCCGGGAAAACAACCCACAACATGGATTTGTATAATAATTTTATAAAAAATATGTCTGAGTTTGCTAAAAAAAATCCTGAAACAGACCCTGTTTTAAAGGAATCTTTTGAAAGGGTTAATGATAATTATTTCAACGGCTTGATTGGTATGCCCAACCTGAAATGGGGAAACCACAGCTTTAATGTTCTGGGCTCTTATAAATACTCAACAGACACAATAGTAATAACAAAAGTGTTAAAAAACAACCCGGATTTTTTGGATTATGTGATGTACCATGAACTATTACATAAAAAAATCAAGTTCTATAACAAAAACGGGAGAAGTTATCATCACGATAAGAAATTCAGGGAAAAGGAAAAGCAGTTTGAGAATTCAGGGGAGATTGAGAAACAACTGGAGAAATTCCTGAAAAA